>VGNK01000137.1 GCA_016866055.1 Chloroflexota bacterium
TCGCCCGCGCGAGCGCCGCCCGGGTCGGGGCGCGGGGGCCGGGGAAGCGTCACCCAACCGCCGCCGGCCAGGCCGCGTCATCCACCGTGTCGACGAGGCAGCGCCGCCGCCCCCGCCGGGCCGTAGCGCGCGAACGACGTGGCGCGCTGACGATGACCGCCGGGCTCTCGAAGCAGTGGCGCTCCCTCGAGCCGGCGAAACAGATAGGTTCGCTGTCCGCGTCGCGCGAAGGCATCGCCGGCCGCCGAGCCGACATCCCGCTGGTCGCGCAGCCCTCTTCCCGCGTGCACGCTCTACCGATCCTTCGCCGAGCCTCGATCCGGCCGGCACCCCCGAGGGCTCAAGCCCGGCGATCGCTCCGCCGATGGTCCTGCAGCGTGGCTCGGCGCTGCGTCGGCTCGAACACGCCCTAACGCCTCTGGAACAGGAGGGGTACAGTCAAGATATGAGGATGTCGATCTTCCGCGTGGCCGCGCTTGCGGCCCTGCTCACGCTGGCCATCGTGGCTGCGGGTTTCGCCGCCGGCTCACGAGACGCCGAGGCCCGGGAACGCACCGTCGTCCAGCACGCGCCGATCCTCGAGCGCGACCCCTAGACCTGGATCGAATCCGGTCCGTACGACCGCACCGGCTCCCCATCCGGGGTCACCGTGCGCGGTCGGGCGACCTTGATCCGGCAGCCCGACGGCTTCCAGCTCGTGCTGAACGACCACTCACTCGCCCCCGGGCACGCCTGCAGCGTGTGGTTCCAGGTCTGCAAGGCCGATGCGACCGTGATCGAGAACGGCACGCAACGCGGGCGGTTTGAGGCCGCGAACTTAAGATATGTCACGACGAGGGACATCAACATGAGCGGGAGCGGGGGCGTTGCGAACGGCGGCGGCAACCTGCACGTCGTCTTCCGGCTGCCCGTCGGGCCGATCCCGCCCGTGAACGAGTGCGGCCTCGATCCCGCCAGCCCCCGGCCGACTTGCGACCGATCGGGCCCGAAGATGAAGGAGTCGACGCCGCTCACCTCCGAGATGGTGATGACGAGGATCGTGCGACTCGTCGTGAAGGACCACGGGCCCGCCGCGAACTTCGCGGACCCCGATGCGTTGCGGATCGCGGTGACGCGGACGGATGGGCCTGAGTGTCAGCCGCACCGGCACCGCTGCCCCGACCACCACACGGTGATCTTCCCGGGCCCGTAGCCGCGGCCCCACCGCGGGAACGCAGGACCCACGAGCGGCGCGCCCGCTGGACGTGCCGCTCGCATCCGCTCCCTACGCGCCCGCCCCGCGCACCGCCCGCGTCTGGGTCACGAACGCCACGCGCCGCCCCCTCGTCGCTCGCGCGCCGACTCCACCTCCATGCCGAGCACCGCGCCGAACGGGAGCGAGCGCCGGAGCGCCCGGCGCGCCTCCTCGGTACGGTCTTCCTCGCCGCCCTCGCTCACGGGCGCACGGGGCGCTTCGGCCGCAGCGCGAGCTTCGCGAGCATCGGCTGCGCGAGCTTGACGAAGCGGCACGCGAGCGCCCGCGTGTCGCGCGGGTCGATCAGGTCGATCACGTCGCCGCGGTGCGCGGCGCGGAAGGGCGAGCGTAGCCGCAGCAGCCGCTCTTCGATCATCTGGCGGTGGGCGTCCGGGTCCGGCGCCGCGTCGATCTCGCGCCGGTACGCCGCCGCCACGCCGCCCTCGATCGGGATGCCGCCCCACTCGCCCGCCGGCCAGCCGAAGCGCAGGTTGAGGCCGTGCGGCTGGCCGACGCTGTGCGGCGCGTCCGCCGCAACCCCGTACGACTTGCGCACGCAGAACTCCACCTTCGGCACCTGCGCCTCGGCGCTCGCGATCAGCGCGCGCACGCCGCGCCGCATCGTCGCCTGCGACTCTGCGCGCGAGCCGAGCATGAAGCCGGGCATGTCCAGGAAGATCACGATCGGCAGGTTGAACGCGTCGCAGAGGTCGACGAAGTGCGCGTACTTGTCGGCGGCGTCGCCGTTCATCGCCCCGGCGATCACGTGCGGGTCGCTGCCGAGGATGCCCACGCTGTAGCCATCGAGCCGCGCGAAGCCCGTGATCACGGCGCCGCCCCAGTGCCGCCGCATCTCGAAGAACTCGCCGTTGTCGACGACGAGGCGGATCAGCTTACGCGGGTCGTACCCGCGCCGGCGGTCCGGCGGGACGATGGTGAGCAGATCCTCCGGCCGGCGGTCCGGCGGATCGCCGGTCTCGACGCGCGGCGCGACGTCGCTCGTCGTGTTCGGCAGGTAGCTGAGGAACTGCTTGATCTGCTCGAAGGCGTCGTCCTCGGACTCCGCCTCGTTGTCGACCTGGCCGCTCTTGTGCACGTGCATGTAGGAGCCGCCCAGCGCGTCCTTGTCGATGTCCTCGCCGATCGCGCGCCGCACCACCGGCGGGCCCGATGGGAAGATCTGCGACTGCCCCTTCACCATCACCGTGAAGTGCGACATCAGCGCGAACGCCGCCGGCGCGCCGGCGACCGAGCCGAGGATCGCCGCGGCGACCGGCACGCGGCGGAGGAGCTCCGCGCCGCGCCACCACTGCTGGCCGCCGGGAAGCCCCATGTGGCCCGCGCTCTCGTCCGACTTCGAGCTGTGCCCCACACCTTCGACGAGCTGGATGTACGGGATGCCGTACTGCAGCGCGAGCGGCTGCGAGAACTGGCCGGCTCCCTTGTGCACGTTGTGCGGGCTCCCACCCGAGATCGTGAAGTCGTCGCCGCCGATCGCGACCGGCCGCCCGTCGATCTCGGCAAGCCCCATCACGTAGGCGCCCGGCGTGAATCCGCGGAGGTTGCCGTCCTCGTAGTCGGCGGCGCCGACCAGCGGCATCGCTTCCATGAACGAGCCCGGGTCGACGAACTTGTCGATGCGCTCGCGCACCGTGTAGCGACCGCCGCGGTGCTGCCGCTCGATGCGCTCCGCCCCGCCCAGCTCGGCGGCGAGCGAGCGGATGTAGGCGATGTCCTCCATCGCCCGTTCCCAGCCCATGCCGGGCCTCCAGCTCTCGCGGTCCATGTCGACGGGCAACGCTCACTCCTTCGCCGCAGCGCGGCTCGTGACTCCCCTGCTCTGCTGACCCGGCGCGGTCGCCCGCGCGCGGCGGCTCACCGCCCCCGCGCAGCGAGCGGCACGGTCCCGGTCACGTCGTCTCGCTCCAGGGCGGCGAGCTCATCGACGCTCACCCCGAGCAGCTCGCGCAGCACCTCGGCCGTGTGCTCGCCGAGCAGCGGCGCACGCCGCTCCGGCGGCGAGGCGGCGAAGCGGAAGCGGTATGGCTGCGCGGGGTAGTGCTTCACACCCACCCCCGGCCGGCCCTGCGGGATGAGGCTGCGCCGCGCCGCAAGGTGCGCGTCGGCGAGCAGCTCCGGACCCGACATCACCGCCCCGGCGGGCACCCCGGCCGCCTGCAACACGTGCATGAGCGCGAGGTGCTCGCGCCCGCGCGTCCACTCCGCGATCGCGCGGTCGATCGCCTCGCGCTCGGCGAGGCGGCCCGCCGCCGTCGCGCACGGCGACCCGGGCGCCGCCCACTCGGCCCGGCCCATCATCGACGCGAGCGCCGCCCACTGCGCGTCGCTGCGACAGGCGATCGCGATCCACTCGTCCTCGCCCGCGCACGGGTACGTCCCGTGCGGTGCCATCGTCGGGTGGTGGTTCCCCACGCGGCCCGGGTCGTGCCCCGCCAGCGTCCACCCCGTGAGCGCGTCGCCGATGAACAGCGTGCAAGACTCCACCTGGCTCAGGTCGATGTGCTGTCCCTCCCCGGTGCGATCGCGATGGTGCAGCGCGCCGAGCAACGCGGTCGCCGCGATCACCCCGACGAACGGGTCGCCCCCGTTCATCCCCGTGAAGAGCGGCGGGCCCCCCGCGTAGCCGGTGAGGTGGCTGATCCCCGACATCTGCTCGGTTGACATGCCGAACGCGACGTAGTCCCGCCACGACACGTCGGCGCCGAAGCCCGGCATCGACATCATCACGAGCCGGGGATTGAGCGCGCGCAGCGTCTCGTAGTCGAGCCCGAAGTTCCCCATCACCCGAGGCGTGTAGTTCTCGATCACGACGTCGGCGTCCGCGATCAGCCGTTTCACCAGCGCGACGCCGCGCGGGTCCGTGAGGTTGAGCGTGATCCCGCGCTTGGAGCGCGCGACCCAGTTGAAGTTCGGTGAGCGCTCCCACGGCCGGTCCACACCCGCGGTGAGCGCCGAGCCACGCCAGCCGTCGATGCGCTGCACGGACTCGACCTTGATCACGTCGGCGCCTGCGTCGCCGGCGATCTGCGTGGCGAGCGGCCCCGAGAAGAACATCGAGAGGTCGACGATGCGCAGCCCCGCGAGCGGCGCCGGGTGGCGGCCATTCGAGCCGCCGCGCGCGCCGGCGACCGCCGGCGCCGCGGCAGACGTCGCCGCGGCGACCTCCGCGAGCACCTCCTGCGTGTGCTCGCCGAGCAGCGGCGGGCGGAACGGGCGCGGGTCCGTCGCGGTCGACTTGAATGGGACGCCGGGCACGGCGACGCGCCCCGCCACGGGGTGATCGAGCGTGACGAAGAAGCCCCGCTCGACGTGCGGCGGCATCGCGACGATCCCGCCGAGGTCGGGGACGAGCCCGAACGGGACGCGCCAGATCTCGCCCTCGTGAAAGATCGCCTCCGCCGTGCGGTCGCGCACGGCCTCGGCGAAGGCCTCGCGGATCTCGTCGGCGAAGCGGATGCGCTCGCGGCCCGCGTAGCGCGGGTCCTCGAGGATGTCCGGCCGCCCCAGGAACCGGCAGAGCAGCTCCCACTGCGCGGCGGTGAGCACGTTGACGCCGAGGAGGCCCTCGCGCGTCGGCAGGATGAACGAGGGGCCGGGGCCTCGGCTCGAGTTCCGCTCGGGGATCTCGCCCGCGTACTCGTAGCGCAGCGTGGGGAAGAGCGCGCCGGCCACCGTCGCCTCCTGCGCGCTCACGTCGACGTGCTCGCCGCCGCCGTGCGCGGCGCGCCCGAGCACCGCGAGCATCGTGGCCGCGGCGGCGAAGGCGCCGGTGAGGGTCTCGGTGATCGCGCCGCCCGCCTGCAGCGGCTCCCGGTCGGGCAGCCCGCAGGTGCGCGCCCAGCCCCCGGTTGCGCAGGCGATCAGGTGCGACCACTCGTACCCGGCGTACGGGCCCTCGGAGCCGAAGCCCGAGATCGTCGTGAGCACGACGCGGTCGTTCCAGGCGCGGAGCTGCTCGAAGCCGATCCCGCGCGCGGCGAGCTCGCCCTCGGTCTCGCCGGCGATCACGACGTCGTACCGCGCGACGAGCGCGCGCAGGCGCTCGCGCCCCTCGGCGCTGCCGAGGTCGAGCACGGCGCCGCGCTTGCTCGTGTTCAGGTAGAAGAACGCCGCGCTGGCCTCGGGGTCCGGCACCCCGCCGGGGAAGGGTCCGAGCGCGCGCGCCCGGTCGCCCTCCGGGGGCTCGACCTTGACGACATCGGCGCCGAGGTCGGCGAGGAGCTTCGCGCAGAAGGGGGCGGCAACGCCCTCGGAGATGTCGAGGATGCGCAGTCCGGCGAGCGGAGCGACCATGCCCTTGCCTGCCCCCGTTCAGTCTCGCGCGTGCGACCGGCGCACGGCGATTCTAGCGGGGGCAGGGCCTCCCGGGAGACGAAGCGGCCCGGGAGGGTCCGGGGGGCGGGGCGCCGCGGCGTCAGCCGGGCGGAGCGACGAACCCCGCCTCCTGCGGACGACGCGTCGCGGCCGCGAGCCAGGCGCGCCGCGACGCGCGCGACGAGGCAGCGCACCAGCTCGGACGACGCGTCGTCCGTCCAGTGCACGTCCTCGGATGATCCCGCTCGACCCGGCCGCCCTCGAAGTCGGCCCCGCTGGAGGGTGGAAAGCGCGACGACGAGCTGTTCGGCGGCGTGGGGGACGATGCGCTCGACGGCGGCGCCGGGAACGACCGCGTCGACGGGGGACCGGAACGACCTGCTCGAGGGAAGCGAGGGCGACGACCACCCCGACGGCGGTCCGGGGAACGACCACGTCGACGGCGGGCCCGGCGTCGACACCTGCCGACCGGGCCCGGGCAAGGACACGCTCCTCGCGTGCCAGGCCGTCGCGTCGCGAGTGCGTGCGCGGGGATGGCGCGCCCGCTCGTCGCGGCGAGGGCGCCGGCCGGGCACGCCCGCGAGCGGGGTCGCGCGCGGTCCTCGAGCGGGTCAGCGGATCTCGATCGGCGCGCTCGCACTCGCGCCGGCACACGTGACGGTCACCGTGCCCGTGCCGGGGCGCGTGGCGCTGCCGATCGTCCAGCTCCATCCCACGTCGCCCGCCGCGTCCGCGACCTTCGCGACGAGGCCCTGCGCGTCGCTCACCGTGCCCGCCGGCGTCACGTAGCGGATCGCGCAGCTCGCCGACGGCGTCGTGCGCGCCGCGAGCCGCGCCGTGCCGCGAGGACTCACCGGGCTCGTGAGCGAGATGATCGCCGGCGTCCCAGCCGACGGCGCTCCCGCGGGAGCCGGCGCGGCCGGCGCCGGCGAGTGAGCCGCGCACGCGGCCCACAACCCGCGCCCCGCCGCTCGCGCGGCGACCTCCGCCACGCGGAACCGCTCGACGCGCGCGACGTCGGGCGGGAACGTCGCGAGCCGGGCGTAGCCCTCCGCCAGCAGCACCTCGTTCAGCAGACGCCCGTCGGCGAGGTGGACGTAGCGCAGGAGCCGGCCGTAGCGGTCGACGTCGCTCACGTCTCGCTCGAGCGCGACCGGCGTTCCCGCAGGCAGCAGCGCGCGCACGAAGTCGCGCGCCTCCGCGCCGAAGCACTCGACGGGGCCGCCGATCTCGGGGGTGTCGACGAGGATCAGGCGTACCGCGCGGGTCGCACCGCCGAGGCTCACCTCGATCGTGTCGCCGTCGATGACGCGGGTCACGGTGGCGTGGGCGAGGCCCGGAGGCGCGGCAGACGGCGCGCCGGTGGGCGTGGGCGGGCGCGCAGCCGCCGTCGTGGCCGGGGCGGGCGCGGTGGGCGCGGC
>VGNK01000138.1 GCA_016866055.1 Chloroflexota bacterium
CACGCCGGTCGCGGCGAGCAGCAGCACGGCGGCCGCGGCCACGGCGGCGGGCCACGCGATCCGGCGCGCGACGGTGGCCGGCGCGGCGCGGCGCCAGGGCACGACGACGCCGAAGGCGGTGAGCGCGAGCATCGCGATCAGCAGCGGGCCGACCACATCGTTGAAGAACGGCGGGCCGACCGTGACCCGCGCGTCCTGCAGCAGCTCGGAGAAGACGGGGAAGAGCGTGCCGCCGAGGACGACGAGGGCGATCGCGGTGGTCACGTAGCCGTTGAGCAGCATGGCGGTCTCGCGCGAGAGCAGCGACTCGAGGTCCGCGTCCGCGCGGAGTCGCGGCAGGCGCCACCCGACGAGCGCGATCGAGGTGAGCACGGTGAGCCCGAGCAGCGCGAGGAAGTAGGGGCCGATCTCGGACTGCGCGAACGAATGGACCGATGAGACGAGCCCGCTGCGCACGTTGAACGTGCCGAAGACCGCCAGGGCGAACGCCGCGAGGACGAGCGCGAGGTTCCAGAGCTTGAGCATGCCGCGGCGCTCCTGCACGGCGAGCGCGTGCAGGAACGCGATCAGCGGGAGCAGCGGGAGGATCGCGGAGTTCTCGACGGGGTCCCAGCCCCAGTAGCCGCCCCAGCCGAGCACCGTGTAGGCCCACCACCCGCCGAGCAGGTTGCCGACGCTCAGCACGAGGAACGAGAGCAGCGCCCAGCCGCGCGCGTGGCGCACCCACGCGCCGTCGAGGCGGCCGGAGAGGAGCGCCGCGGCGCCGAGCGTGAACGGCACCGCGGTGCTCACGAGCCCGGTGAGCAGGAACGGCGGGTGGATCAGCATCCCCGGGTCGACGAGCAGCGGGTTGAGGCCGACGCCGTCGTCGGGGGTGAACGGGTTGACGCGGAACGGGGAGGCGAAGAGCGCGAGCGGGAGGAGGAAGGCCGCGAGCACGACGCCCGCGGTCGCGACGGCGTGCGGGGCGCCCCATGGGATGCGCGGGACCGTGACGCGCGTGAACGCCGCGAGGAAGAGCGACATCGACCAGCTCCAGAAGAGCAGCGAGCCGGGCTGGCCGCTGTAGAGCGAGGCCCACTTGAACCGCGCCTCCATCTCACGCGAGGAGACCGAGGCGACGTGCACGAGCGAGAAGTCGTCGCGCAGCAGCGCGGTGCCGAGCGCGACCACGGCGAGCGTGAGCATGGCGGCGGCCGCGACCATCGCGCGGCGGCCCGCGAGCAGCGCGCGGGCGGATCCGCTGCGCGCGCCGTGGAGCGAGGCGCCCACGGCGAAGAGCGAGGCGGCGAGCGCCGTGAGGACCGCGGCGGCGCCGAGCGTGGCGGTGAGGTTCACGCGCTCATCTCTCTCCCGGCGCGGCCGGGCGCGATCAGCGGCCGGCGGGGACGAGCTGGCGGCTCGGGGAGTCCGGCGGCGGCGTGTCCGCGAAGAACTCGTTCTCGTGCTTGATCACGACGCGGCTCGCGCGCAGCCGGCCGTGCCCCTCGGCGAGCCCGTCGATCACGACGAACGCGCCCGGGCCGAAGAGATTGGGAACGATGCCGTCGTACGCGATCGAGAGCCGCTCCCCGTGTTCTCCCTCGATCTCGAACGCGACGGGGCGCCCGCCCTGCTCGACGATCGTGCCCATGACCACGCGCCCGCCGACGCGCCAGCGACGGCCCTCTGCGTCGAGCTGCTGCATGAACTCCTCCGGCGTGGAGTAGTACGAGAGCGAAGAGCCGACGGCGCGCAGGGCGAGCACGGCGATCGCGATGGTGGCGACCGCCAGCAGGAGCAGCAACTTGACGCGGCGGCTGGCGAGCAGCGCGCTCACGACCCCTCCTGGAGGCGCGCCAGCATCGCGCGCAGCTCGCCCTCGGACAGCGCGCCGTTGTACTTCTCGCTCACGCGCAACCCGGCGCGGATGAAGAACGCCTCAGGCAGCCCGTACACACCGTAGTCGAGGTAGACCGTTCCCTCCACGTCGCGGAGGAGGGGGAAGGTGAGCCGGTGACGCGCGACGAAGTCCCGGGCGTCGCGCTCGGCGTCGAGGATGTTGATCCCGACGAACGTGTAGCCGAGGGCGCGGTACTCCGGCCAGAGCCGCTCGATCACGGGTGCCTCCTCCTCGCAGGGGCGGCACCAGGAGGCCCAGAAGTACAGGAGGAGCGGGCCGCTCGCGTGATCGGCGAGCGCGAACTCGCCGCCGTCGAGGGTCGGCAGCGTGAAGTCGTGCGCGACGGCGAAGCCCGCGTCCGTGCGCCCAAGCGGAGAGCTGCCCACGCCCCGCTGCATCGCGATCGCGAGCGCGGCGACGAGCGCGATTGCGGCGACGCCGGCACAGATCGCGGCGAGGCGGCTGACGGGCGAGCGCGGCATGGTGTCTTCGAGGCTAGTGCCGGGCTGGGGTGCCTTCAACGCAACGCCGGGTGCGGGCCGCCCGGGGCGCCGCGCGCACGCCGCCCGCTCGATCGTGACGCGCGGGAAACTGTTGAGGTAGGTCAGCAGTCCGCTTGACCGTGAATCGGGTGGGTGCTACTTCACTAGGGGCCCGAACGCGGAGCCCGCCCGGCAATCGCCGGGCGGCTGCGTGATCGGCACCCGCGTGCGGTGCGAGAGGTGGGGAGGTCGCCCTTGCGCAGGTTCAGCATCGCTCCGCGACGGCTCATCCCCCTCCTCCTCCTCCTCCTCCTCGTCGTCGCCCTCGCGACTGCCTGCACCGACCCCATGAGCACGATCGACCCGAAATCCGACAACACCCGGCGGGTCCAGGACCTCTACGTCCTCGTCTTCTGGGCGGCCACGATCGTCTTCGTCGGCGTGATGGCGGCGGCGCTCATCTTCTCGTTCATGTACCGCGAACGCCCCGGCCGCACGGCGCAGCAGATCCACGGCAACACCCGGCTCGAGATCGTCTGGACGCTGATCCCCGTCGTCATCCTCGCGGTGATCGCCGTCCCCACCTTCGACACCGTCATCAAGACGACCGGGGACGCCCCCGAGGGCGCCCTCGAGGTGATCGCGACCGGCCACCAGTGGTGGTTCGAGTTCGAGTACCCGGAGCTCGGCGTCACGACGGCGAACGAGATGCACGTGCCGGTGGGGCGCGCGGTGAACGTCAAGCTGCGCTCGGTGGACGTCATCCACTCGTTCTGGGTGCCGCAGCTCACCGGCAAGACCGACATGGTGCCCGGTCACGACAACCGGCTCTGGTTCACGCCGGAGGTCGAGGGCGAGTTCCGCGCGCAGTGCGCGGAGTTCTGCGGCACCTCGCACGCGAACATGCGCTTCCGGGTCTTCGTGCGCAGTCAGGGCGACTTCGAGGCCTGGGTGGCGAACCAGAAGAAGGACCGCGTGGCGCCGACCGCCGATCTCGCGAAGCAGGGCGAGCAGGTCTTCCTCACCGGCGCCTGCGTCGGCTGCCACGTCGTGCGCGGAACCGCGGCCGCGGCGCGGGTCGGCCCGGAGCTCACCCACGTCGGCGAGCGCACGACGATCGCCTCGGCGCTGCTCGACAACACGCCGGAGAACATGGCGCGGTGGCTCCGCAACCCGCCCGCCGCGAAGCCCGGCTCGAAGATGCCGAACCTCAACCTCACCGAGGATCAGATCCAGAAGCTCGTCGCTTATCTCGAGAGCCTGAAGTAGAAGGCTGGGAGGTCCCGCGATGGCCACCACTGCCGGCACTCTGCCCGCCGTCGGCGCGCATAGCGGCCTCTGGTCGTGGCTGACGACCGTCGATCACAAGCGCATCGGGGCGCTGTACGGCGTCAGCGCGATGGCGTTCTTCATCATGGGCGGGATCGAGGCGATCCTCATCCGGACGCAGCTTGCGGTCCCGAACGGGACCGTGCTCGAGGCCGACCGCTTCAATCAACTCTTCACGATGCACGCGCTCACGATGATCTTCCTCGGGGTGATGCCGCTGGGCGCCGCGTTCTTCAACTGGTTTGTCCCCCTGCAGATCGGCGCGCGTGACGTCGCCTTCCCGCGCCTGAACGCGCTCTCCTACTGGGTCTTCATCGGCGGTGGCCTGCTGTTCGTGAGCAGCTTCATCTTCGGCGGTGCTCCCAACGCCGGCTGGTTCGCCTACGCGCCGCTCACCTCCGAGCGGATGTCGCCGGGCTCCGGGATGGACTTCTACGTCGTCGGGTTGCTGATGCTCGGCCTCTCGTCGCTGATCGCGGCGCTCAACTTCGCCGTGACGATCATCAACATGCGCGCTCCCGGCATGACGATGATGCGCCTGCCCGTCTTCATCTGGATGACGCTCGTCGTCGCCTTCCTGCTGATCCTCTCGCTACCGGTGCTGACGGTGGCGCTCATCCAGCTGCTGTTCGACCGCAGCTTCACGACGCACTTCTTCTCGCCGGAGGAGGGCGGCAACCCCATCCTCTGGCAGCACCTCTTCTGGGTGTTCGGCCACCCCGAGGTCTACATCCTCATCCTGCCGTCGTTCGGCATCATCTCCGAGGTGCTGCCGGTCTTCTCTCGCAAGCCGCTCTTCGGCTACGCCGCGGTCGTCTTCGCGGGCGTCTCGATCGCGGTGCTCGGGTTCGCCGTGTGGAGTCACCACATGTTCACGACCGGGCTCGGCACCGTGCCCCAGATCGTCTTCTCGGCGAGCACGATGGCGATCGCGGTGCCGACGGGCGTCAAGATCTTCAACTGGCTCGGCACGCTCTACGGCGGGAACATCCGCTTCACGACCGCGATGTACTTCGCGGTGTCGGTGATCGTGCTCTTCACGATCGGCGGCGTGACCGGCGTCATGCACGCGACCGTGCCGGTCGACACGCAGCAGCAGGACACGTACTTCATCGTCGCCCACCTGCACTACGTGCTGTTCGGCGGCTCGATCATGGGCATCTTCTCGGGCGTCTACTACTGGTTCCCGAAGATGACCGGCCGCTTCCTCCACGAGGGGCTCGGCAAGCTCCACTTCTGGCTGTTCTTCATCGGCATGAACCTCACGTTTTTCCCGATGCACTTCCTGGGCGTTGGTGGGATGCCGCGGCGCATCTACACCTACGACGCGGACCTCGGGTTCGACACCTGGAACATGGTCGCGACGATCGGCGCCTACATCATCGCGGTCGGCATGCTCGCCTTCCTGTGGAACTTCGTCCGCACGATGCGCCAGGCGCCCTCCGCGCCCAACGACCCGTGGGGCGGCGCGACGCTCGAGTGGGCGACCTCGTCGCCGCCGCCCGAGCACGACTTCGACGTGGTGCCCGAGGTCCACGACCGCGACCCGCTCTGGTACAACCGCGACCACGGCGTCACCACGCCGGCCGCCCCGGCGCACCTCCACATCCACATGCCGCCGCCCTCGTACTATCCGCTCGTGCTCGGTGGCGCCCTGCTGCTGATGGGCATCGGCGTGCTCTCGCACCTCGCGGTGACGGCGCTCGGCGTCGTCATCGCCATCTACGCGGTCTGGGCGTGGACCCTCGAGCCAACGGACTAGGAGCGAACGATGGCGGCAGCCGGCGCCCACGGGGTCGCGCACCACAGCACGACCGGCATCGACAACCGGAAGCTCCTCATGTGGATCTTCCTGGCGTCCGAGTGCCTGTTCTTCGGCTCACTGATCTCGACGTACCTGATCTTCAAGGGGAAGTCGCTCGTCGGGCCCTACCCGGACGAGATCCTCGACATCCCCGTCACGTCGATCAGCACGTTCGTCCTGCTGATGAGCAGCCTCGCGATGGTGCTGGCGGTGTACGGCGCCGAGCACGGCCGCCCGCGCATGATGAAGCTCTGGCTGCTGGTGACGATCCTGCTCGGTCTGACGTTCCTCGGCTTCCAGGTCTACGAGTTCCGCACGTTCGGTCACGAGGGCCTGAACCTCGCGACCAACCAGTTCGGCGCCTCGTTCTTCGTGCTGACCGGCTTCCACGGCACGCACGTGGGCGTCGGGGTGCTCATCCTCGCTTCGCTGCTGCTCGCGTCGTTCCGGCGGAGCGGGCTCGGACGCGAGGCGGGGTTCCACGTCGAGATCGCCGGTCTCTACTGGCACTTCGTCGACATCGTCTGGATCGTGATCTTCACGCTCGTCTACCTGATCCCCCAGTAGTCAGCCCGCGGATCGGAGCGCCGCATGACCAGCGAGACTCACGGGGAGGCCCAGCTGTCCGAGGTGCGTCACATCGTGCCGCGCATCGGGCCGCGCCAGTACGTCATCATCGGGGTGATCCTGACGATCATCACCGCGATCGAGCTGTGGATCTCCTACTCGCCGCTCGGCGACCTGATCATCCCGCTGCTGATCGTGCTCTCGGCCGCGAAGTTCATCGCGGTCGTGGCGTTCTTCATGCACCTGCGCTTCGACCACCAGCTGCTCACGCGCTTCTTCGTCTTCGGATTCGCGCTGGCAGCGGCGATCCTCTTCGCGCTGATCGCGCTCTTCTGGACGGACGCGACGGACGCGCGCGAGCCGGGCGCGGCCCACGTCGCCGCGGATGCGAAGGCCGAGCCGAAGGCGGGCGCGGACGCCAAGGCGGGCGCCGCGCCGAAGGCCGGAGCCGCGGTGAGCGTCAAGGTGACGGTGAAGGAGTTCGAGGTCGCCGCGCCGGCCGAGGTCGCGGCCGGCGCGGTGAAGTTCGACCTCGACAACGCAGGTGCGGTGCCGCACAACCTGCGCGTCATCAAGAGCACGCAGGCGCCGAACGCACTCCCGGTCGCCGCCGGCGCCGCGGACGAGAGCAAGCTGCAGGTGGTGGCGAAGACCGCCGACATCAACGGCGGCGCAAAGACCTCGGTCACCGCCCGGCTCGAGCCCGGTCAGTACCTGCTGATCTGCAACGTCCCGGGTCACTACCAGCTCGGGATGACGACCCGCATCACCGTCAAGTAACCGCGCAGCGCGGCCGACACCGAGAGGCCCGGCTCCCACGGCCGGGCCTCTTCGTGTACGGCTCGCCATCGCGACGCGCTCGGTCGGTCCGCGGCGGATCGCTCGGCCGCCGCCGAGCGGCGCCGCTCGGCGGCCGCCCGGATC
>VGNK01000139.1 GCA_016866055.1 Chloroflexota bacterium
ACGGGATCGGTGCGACGCCGGCGGCCGGCCCGCACGCCGCGGGCGAGGTCGCGGGGCACGCGCCTCGCGGCGCCGCGGTGGCCGGGGGGTCAACGCTGCAGCGGACGGGCGAGACGCCGCGCGAGGCCGCGCTGTGCATCGTGCCGGCGCTCGACGGCGGAGCGCTCGCGATCCAGGGGCCGCCGGGATCGGGGAAGACGACGCTCGGCGGCGAGCTGATCGTCGAGCTCGTGCGGCGCGGGCAGCGCGTCGGCGTCGTCGCGACGAGCCATAAGGTGATCGGCCAGCTGCTCGACGAGGTCGCGCGTGCCGCTGCGCAGCGGGGCGAGCGCGTGCGCATCGGGCAGAAGCCGCAGGGCAACGAGGCGCCGACGTGCGCGACGGCGCAGCGGCTCAGCTCCAACGACGACGTGATCGCCGCGCTCGCCGCGCGCGAGGTCGACGTCGTCGGGGGGACGAACTACCTCTGGTGCCGCGACGACGTTGCCGGCGCCGTCGACACGCTCTTCGTCGACGAGGCGGGCCAGATCTCGCTCGCGAACGTGCTCGCGTGCGCCGGGGCGGCGCGCAACCTCGTGCTGCTCGGCGACCCGCAGCAGCTCGAGCAGCCGCTGCAGGGCGTGCACCCGCCCGGCGCCGACCGCTCGGCGCTCGCGCACCTGCTCGACGGCGCGGAGACGATGCCGGCCGCGCTCGGGCTCTTCCTCGACGGGACGTACCGCCTCCATCCCGACTTCGCGCGCTTCACGTCGGAGCTGTTCTACGAGGGGCGCCTGCACGCGCATCCCGGCTGCGAGCGCCAGCGCGTGATCGGCGAGGGGCCGCTCGCCGGGAGCGGGTTGCGCTTCGTGGCGGTGGAGCACGCGGGGAACGCGAGCGAGTCGGAGGAGGAAGCGCGCGCCGTCGCCGAGCTCGTGCGCGAGCTGCTGGCGTCGGGGGCGCGCTGGATCGACGCGCGCGGCGAGGAACGTCCGCTGCGGCTCGAGGACGTGCTCGTGATCGCGCCCTACAACGCGCAGGTGCGGCAGATCGCCGAGCTGCTGCCGGGCGCGCGCGTGGGGACGGTCGACAAGTTCCAGGGCCAGCAGGCGCCGGTCGCGATCTACTCGATGGCGACGAGCTCACCCGACGAGGCGCCGCACGGGATGGAGTTCCTCTACAGCCTCAACCGCCTCAACGTGGCGACGTCGCGCGCGCGGTGCGTCGCCGCCGTGGTCGCGAGCCCGGAGCTCGCGCGGGCGCGGTGTCGCACGCCGCGGCAGATGCGGCTCGCGAACGCGCTCGTGCGGGTGGTGGAGGTGGGCGGTTGAGCCCCTGACGAACAACGTAGTCAGCGTCGAGTCACGCACGAACGGGGTCGCGGCTCGGCTCCAAACGGGAGCAACAACGTGACAGACTTCGAGCGCTTCGGGCGTCTCACCCGCATCGCAGCGACGTCGGCCGAGGGTTGGCGCAACGAGACCTCGGACTTCACCCCGTGGCTTGCGGAGAACCTCGATCGTCTTGGTGAAGCCGTGGGGCTGAGCCTCGAACTGAGAGAGCGAGAGCACCGCGTCGGCCGCTATTACCTCGATCTGTTGGCGGACAGCCGCGGCCGCACGGTGATCATCGAGAGTCAGTTCGGCAAGACGGATCACGATCACCTCGGGAAGCTCCTCACGTACTGCGCGGGTACCGCGGCCGACGTCGTCGTCTGGATCGCGGAGTCGCTCACCGAAGAGCACCGAGCCGCGTTGGAGTGGCTCAACGAGAGCACCCGCGCGGAGGTCCTCTTCTACGGGGTTGAACTCGAACTGCTGAAGATCGGTGACCCCGCCCCCGCTCCACACTTCAAGGTGGTCGTTGCGCCGAACGAGATCGTGAAGGAGCGACCACCTGCTTCGGCGGGCATGGAAGAGTGGGACTGGGAGAGGTTCGCCGAACTGCGCATTCCACCCTCGCGCATCGTGGTGGGACGCGAGTTGACGCGACGCTTGAACGAGGAGCTCGCTGCACGCGGGATCGCGCTCGACGAGCGCTTCCGCAAGGGGTACGTCGCCTACCAGCGACCGGGTGGCTACAACGTGATCGTCGTCGATCTCGCCTGGCGCCGGGTGCGACTGGCCGTGAAGTTGCCTCAACCCCCGGCTGCGCTCGGGCTCACGAACCCGTATCCGGGCCTCGAGGAGAGCTGGACGGCCGATGAAAGGGAGTGGGGATGGACGATCACGCAGGTCGATCAGGTTCCCGACGTCGCGTACATCGTCGACCTCGCGGAGCGCTTCTGGCTCGCCCCCGGCGCGCGCACGCAGTCCCCTGCCGCCCGAGTCCCACCAGTACCTGATGCATAGGCGTTGCGCAGCCCGGAGGTCATCGAGGAGGGCTCGATCCGTTGCTCACTTCACTCACATCCCGCGTCGCCGTTGTGACTGGAGGCGGTGAAGGCATCGGCCGCGCGATCTCGCACGCGCTCGCCGCGGCCGGAGCGCGCGTCGCGGTCGCAGACATCGATGCCGCGGCCGCGGAGCGCGTCGCGCGCGAGCTCACCGACGCGGGTGCACGGGTGCTGGCCGCACGCGTCGACGTCGCCGACGCGGCCGCCGTGGAGGCGCTGGCCGAGCGAGTCGAACGCGAGCTCGGTCCCGTGTCGGTGCTGTGCAACAACGCAGGCGTGCTGCTCGAGGGCCCGCTCGTGGAGTCGCCGCTCGAGGACTGGCAGTGGGTGCTCTCAGTGAACGTGATGGGCGTCGTGCACGGGGTGCGCGCGTTCGCACCGCGCATGCGCGCGCACGGCCAGGGGGGGCACATCGTGAACACCGCGTCGATGGCCGGCCTCGCGCCGCGGCTCGAGGGCAGGGCCGGCATCTACGCGGCGTCGAAAGCAGCCGTTGTCGGTTACACCGAGCTGCTGCGCGCCGAGCTTGCGCGCGACGGCATCGGCGTCTCCGCGCTCTGTCCCTCCACCGTGGCAACGCGGATCTGGGAAGCGTCACGCAACCGGCCTGCGAGCCTCGGCCCGGGACGCAACGTCCCGCGTCCGCCGCGCGCCACCGACGCGCTCGATCCGAATGCCGTCGGGCCCCTGGTCGTGCACGGCATCCTCGAGGATCGCGCGTACATCTACACAGGCGACGACGCCGAACCGCGGCTGCAGGACAGGTTCGAGCGCTTGCTCCGGGACGCCCGGGCTCAGGCGTAAGGCGCCGGTTACCGACTCCGGACTCTCTCAGTCCGGCGGCATCGGGGATCCCGATCAGGCCTCGCTCCCGAACCCCGAGATAGGGCCGAGCTCGCCCGGAGCCCCGCCCCCGGTGATGCTGCCAGCAGAGCCTGGCAAGATTGCGGGACCAGGCCCGCAGGTCCGGGAGCGCGACCATGTTCCGTCTCGGCGATCTGATCTCGCACCTCGACATGTCACGCGAGGAGGGGCGCCACCTCCAGCAGGGGATGAACTTCCGCGTTCGACCCGGTCACAGCGTCGTGCTGATGAGCCGCCGGCCGGACGCCCCCTACGCGGACGCAGTCGAGGACGACGGCACGATCGTCTACGAGGGGCACGACGCGCCGAAAAGCAAAGGGATCCCGAATCCCAAGGCCGTAGACCAACCCGACCGCTCCTCCAAGGGTCGCCTCCTGCAGAACGGCCTGTTCGAGCAAGCCGCCATTGCCTTCCAAGAAGGGGAGCGTGAGGCGGAGCGCGTCCGAGTCTACGAGAAGGTGTTCGACGGGGTCTGGACATACAACGGGCTGTTCGCGCTCACACGGGCCGACCGCGTCCCCGCGGGCGAACGAATCGTCTTCAAGTTCAGGCTCGAGCCTCTCGCGGAGTTATCAGCCGACCTAGCGGCCAGCACGCATCCAGAGCGCTCGCTTCAACTCGTGCACGCTCGCCCGATCCCCACGGCCGTGAAACGAGCAGTCTGGCAGCGCGACAACGGCAGGTGCGTCCGTTGTGGGCGCACCGACAACCTACACTTCGACCACATCCTCCCGTACTCCAAGGGGGGCGCGTCCATCACCGTCGACAACGTTCAGATCCTGTGCGCAGAGCACAACCTGGCGAAAGGCGCTCGCATCGAGTGACCGATCGCGTTAGGCCGTGAGCCGCCTAGAGTGCGACAATCCCCCTCCACCCCGGAGGAGGCCCCCATGCACTTCGCCGCCTTCTACCTCGCCGGCTCGCCCCAGCGCGAGGACCCGAGCGCGGTCCTCGCGCGCGTCCTCGGCTACGCGCGCGACGCCGAGGCACTCGGCTACGACTCCGTCTGGTTCGCCGAGCACCACTTCTCGAACTACGGCTACATCCCCAACCCGCTGCTGCTCGCCACCCACGTCGCCGCCGAGACCGAGCGCATCCGCCTCGGCACCGCGGTGCTCGTGCTCCCGTTCTGGAACCCCCTGCGCGTCGCCGAGGACATCGCCCTCACCGACCAGCTCACCGGCGGCCGCCTCGAGGTCGGCGTCGCGCGCGGCTACCAGCCGTTCGAGTTCCGCCGCTTCGGCCTCGAGTACGAGGAGGCGCGCGACCGCTCCGACGAGACGCTCACGATCCTCACGCGCGCGCTCACCGAGGACGGCTTCTCCTTCGACGGCCGCTTCCACCAGATCCCCGAGACCACGATCTTCCCGAAGCCGCTGCAGCGCCCGCACCCGCCGCTCTGGCTCGCCGCGCACACGCCGGAGTCGTTCCTGATCGGCGCGCGGCTCGGGCTGCGCGCGCTCACGACGAACTCCGGGCGGCCGCTCTCGGTCCTCGAGGAGGGCTGGGCGAACTACCAGGCCGCGCGGGCGCGCTACCCCGGCGCCCCGCCCGACTTCGGCGTGCAGGCGCAGGTCGTCGTCGCGCCGACCGACGCGGAGGCGCGCGCGGAGATCGAGCACTTCCTCTACCAGACGCGCCAGGCGACCGCGCTGCGCCACGGCCGCGAGCACGTGGTCTCCGGCGTCTCGGAGCCGTTGCCGTTCGAGGGCGAGCCGGGCCTCGACGAGATGTTCGAGCACCGCACGCTCTCCGGCTCGCCGGCCACCGTGCGCGCGAAGCTCGAGCGCTACCGCGACGCGTGCGGGATGACGATGCTCTCGTGCGTCTTCCACGGCGGCTCGATGCGCCCGGAGACCGTGCGGCGCTCGATGCGCCTCTTCGCCGAGGAGGTGATGCCGGCGTTCCGCGACTGAGGCGCGGCCGGCAATCCCACGGGTGCCCCTGGACGGCTCCCCGGTCTGGGTCAAGATGACCATGTTGACCAGACCGGGAGGTGACTCGGGCGGTGCGCATCGGGCTCGCGGAGGCCAAGGCCCGGCTTCCGGCCGTCGTCGACCGTGTGTTCCATCACTCCGAGCGGTACGTCATCGAGCGCCGCGGTCGTCCCGTGGCGGCGCTGGTCGGGGTCGATGAGCTCGCGCGCCTCGAGGCCACCTCTCCCGCCGGCGAGCGGCCGCTCGGCGCTCTCGCGCTGGTCGGGGCGTGGGCCGAGCTCGACGATGCGGAGATCGATGCCTTCCTCGCCAACGTGCGCGCTGCGCGCGACGCGGACACCGGTCGCCCCGTCAGCGTTGAGTCGTGAGGTATCTGCTCGACACCGACGTGCTCAGCGACCTCATGCGACGCGCGGCCGTCGCCGAGCGTGTTGCGCCGGCTCGCCGCCACGCCCGTCGAAGACCAGGCGACCTCGAGCGTCGCCCTCGGCGAGTTGTTCTACGGTGCGCACCGCCTCGGCGAGCGAGCCGAAGCGCTCGTCCAGCGAATCGAGGCGACGCTCACGCCGAATCTCGCCGTGCTCCGTTCGATGCGCCGGCCGCACGGGCGTACGGCGAGCTGCGCGCCACCCTCGAGCGAGCCGGCACGCCGCTCGGCGACGCGGACCTCCGGATCGCCTCGATCGCGCTCGCCCGGTCGCTCGTGGTGGTGACCGGGAACGCGCGCCACTTCGCGCGCGTCCCCGGCCTGGATGTGGAGAACTGGTTCGTCGACGCGTGAGCCGGGAGGGGATGGGTCGATCTGTGTAGCGCGCGTTCGCGCGCGTCCGGGGCGAGCGGCCGGCGCGTCCCGGCGAGCCGTGTGGTGAGCGGGCCGCGGGGTGGGACGTGACGACTCGGGGGGGCTCACGCCCCCCGTTCGCCGAGAGCCGGAGCCCCCCGGAACCCGGGGGCGGCCCTGCCCTAGTAGATCACCTCGCCGACGAGCAGCTCGATGTACCGCTCCTCGGTGAGCCCGAGCAGCTCGCGGAAGACGTACTCGTTGTGCTCGCCGAAGAGCGGCGCGCGCCGCACCGGCGGCACCTCCCCGTCGAAGCGCATCGGCTGGCGGTGCGTCGTGTAGGTCGCGTAGCCCTCGACGTCGAGCACGGGCGCGAAGTGCTGCACGGGCAGGTGCGGGTCGCGCACGACCAGGTCCTCGAGGTCCTCGACGACGCTCGCCGCCACCCCGGCCGCCTGCAGCAGGTGCATCGCCTGCCAGGCGTCGCGCTCGCGCGTCCACGCGGTGACCTCGGCGTCGAGCGCGTCCTCGTGCCGCTTGCGCGCGGCGTGCGTGGCGAAGCGCGGGTCGCGCGCGAGATCGGGGCGGCCGATCGCGCCGGCGAGCCGCGCCCACTCCTCGTCGCCCGCGCACGCGATCGCGATCCAGCGGTCGTCGCCCCAGCAGCGGTAGGCGCCGTGCGGCGCGAAGTCGCGCGCGCGGTTCCCCTCGGGCGGGCGCGCGCGGCCGTTCGCGGTGTACTCGAGCACGTCGGTGCCGAGCAGGCTCGCGGTCGCCTGCGCCTGTGCGAGGTCGATGAACTGCCCCTCGCCGGTGCGCGCGCGGTGGTGCAGCGCGGCCATCAGCGCCGCCATCGCGAAGTACGGCGAGGAGAAGTCGGAATAGAGCGGGCCCATCCCGACGGGCGCGCGGCCGGGGAAGCCCATGTTCGCGTCGAGCCCGCCGTACGCGAGCACACCGATCCCGTTCGCGCCGTAGGTGCGGTAGGGGCCCGTCGTGCCCATCACCGGCATGCTCAGCATG
>VGNK01000140.1 GCA_016866055.1 Chloroflexota bacterium
GCCGTCATCGCCGTGACTGTGATCGCCGCCGCGCTCGCGGCGGCGTGCGCGGGCGGTGGCCGGCGCCGGGGGCGGGCGGGGACCGGCGCTGTTCGACGAGGAGCCGGCGCGGCGGATCCGCGTGACGATGCGCGACATCCGCTTCGAGACCGCGGAGCTCGCGCTCCTCGCCGGGACCCTCGTCTCGATCGAGCTCGTGAACGAGGGGAGCCTCGAGCACAACTTCAGCGTCGATCGCGTCCAGGCGGCGCGAGCCTATCGGATCAGCGGTGAGCCGCCGGGAAGCGCGAACAGGGAGCGCTGCGACGTCCATGTGAGGCTCCGGCCGTCCACGAGCGCCGAGCTGCGCCTCCGCGTCGAGCGCCCCGGCGAGTCGCGTTCTTCTGTGATCAGGCGCCCTCGCCGCCCCAGCGCATGATCCAGTAGTCGTATGCGTCCTGGAGGGCGATCCACGACGCCTCGATGATGTCCGTCGAGGCGCCCACGGTTCGCCAGAGGTGCAGCCCGTCGGACGACTCGATCAGCACGCGCACCGCGGCGTCGGCGCCCGCCACCGAGTTGATGATGCGCACCTTGTAGTCGACGAGGTGCACGTTCTCGATGCCCGGGAACACCGATCGCAGCGCGCCGTGCACTGCGGCGTTCAGCGCCGACACCGGGCCGTTCCCGTCGGCGGCCACTTGGGTCATCTGATCGCCCACGCGGATCTTCACCATCGCCTGCGACATCAGCTCGTTCTCGGCGTCGCCGACCCCGCGACGCCGCGTGTGGCGTCGCCGCTGCACGATCAGGAAGTCCTCCACGTCGAACGGCGAGTGGTACCCGGGCAGCTGCCGCCGTACCAGCATCTCGAACGAGGCTTCCGCCGACTCGTACTGGAAGCCCGAGGCCTCGTGCTCCTTCACCTGCTGCAGCACGCGGCGCGCTTCGTCGTCGGAGAGCTCGATCTCGACCCCCTGCTCGCGCAGCTTCTGGATGATGCTGCGCCGTCCGGCGAGGTCCGAGACGAGCACACGCTCGGTGTTCCCGACGCGCAGCGGGTCGACGTGCGTGTACGATCCCGGCGCGCGGCTCACCGCCGCGGCGTGCAGGCCCGCCTTGTGCGCGAACGCCGCGGCGCCGACGTACGGCTGCTGCGGGTGCGGCGGCAGGTTCGCGAGATCCGACGCGAAGTGCGACGTTTCCGTGAGCCGCCGCAGCTGCTCGTCGCTGACCACGTGGATGCCGAGCTTCAGCTTGAGGTTCGCGATCACCGAGAGCATGTTCGCGTTCCCCGTGCGCTCGCCCCAGCCGTTCATGCACGCCTGTACCTGCGTCGCCCCCGCCTGCACCGCGAGGATCGTGTTCGCGACGGCCATGTCGGCGTCGTTGTGCACGTGGATGCCGATGCGGCAGTCGACCGCCGCGCGCGCGGCGCGGACGCCCTCGACGATGCGGTCGGGCAGGCTCCCGCCGTTCGTGTCACAGAGGACCACGGTCGTCGCCCCCGCGGAAGATGCGGCGCGCAGCGTCTCGAGCGCGTAGTCGCGATCCGCGGCGAAGCCGTCGAAGAAGTGCTCGGCGTCGAAGACGACGTCGCGGCCCTGCGCGTGCAGGTGCGCGATCGAGTCGCGGATCATCGCGAGGTTCTCCTCCTCGGTCGTCGCGAGCACCGTGCGCACCTGCTCGGCGGAGGACTTCCCCACGAGCGTGACGACCGGCGTGCGCGCGTCGAGCACCGCGCGGATGGCGGGGTCGTCGGCGGCCTGGCCGCCGGCGCGCCGGGTCGAGCCGAACGCGACGAGGCGCGCGTGCCGGAGGGGCACGTGCGCGGCGCGGTCGAAGAACTCCGCGTCGGTGCGGTTCGAGCCGGGGTAGCCGCCCTCGATGTAGTGGATCCCGAGGTCGTCGAGGCGCTGGAGCAGCAGCAGCCGATCCTCGACGGAGAGCGAGAGCCCCTCCATGCCGAGGCCGTCGCGCAGGGTGGTGTCGTAGAGCTCGATCGGGGGCGCCGGAGCCGCGCCCCCGCGCGCGCCGGCGCGCGCGGTGCCGGGGGTGGCCTCACCGTGTCGCGGTCGTGTCATCGCTCGTCCCCTGTTCGATCGTCGCGGCGCCCGCCGGCGCACCCGGGTGGCGGGGGCCTCCGGGCGGACCGTGCGGCCATCGGGCGGGGGTGGTTCCGTGCGATGGTGGCGGCGCGCCCGGTCAGCGGCGCGCGATGATCGACGCCGCCGGCCGCGGTGGCCGGGCGACGTGACCCACCTTCTTCGTCTCGCCGCGCGTTCGCGGCCGATCCGGCATCACAGTAGGCTGAGTGTACCGCCCGCTCTCTTCCCGGCAATCGAGGATCCCCGATGCCCGAGCCGGCCCCCCGCCCGAGCGCCCGCGTGCTGCTGGTGGACGCGGGCGACCGGCTGCTCCTGATGCGGTGGGTCGACCCCCGCCTCGACGTGCCCGCCATCTGGATCACGCCCGGCGGCGGCGTGCGCGAGGGCGAGGCATGGGAGGACGCCGCGCGCCGCGAGCTGCGCGAGGAGGTCGGGCTCGCCGACGTGGCGCTCGGCCCGTGCGTGTGGGAGCGGCGGGCCTCGGTGACCTTCGACGGTGGCACGCTGACCTCGCTCGAGCGCTTCTACCTGGCGCGCGTCGAGGCGCCCGAGGTCGACACCTCGAAGATGGAAGCGGAAGAGGCGGCGTACCTCGACCGCGTCCACTGGTGGAGCATCGAGGAGCTCGCGGCCGCGCGCGACGAGCTCTTCGCGCCGCGCGAGATCGCCGCGCTCGCGGCGCCGCTGCTCGCCGGGCGCGTCCCGGCGCAGCCGATCGCGATCGGGCTGTGAGCGCGCGTGGGAGCGGCGCGAGCGAGTCCGACCCCCGGCCGCGCCCGGCCGCGCGCGCGATCGTGCTCGATGCGGACGGCCGCGTGCTGCTGCTGCGCACCTCCGCCACCCCCGACGGCGCGCGCTACTACTGGATGACGCCGGGGGGAGCCCTGCGCGAGGGCGAGTCGCCGCGCGACGGCGCCGCGCGCGAGCTGCGCGAGGAGACCGGCATCGACTGCGCGATTGGCCCGGAGGTGTGGCTCCGCGCGTTCACCTGGCGCTTCCCCGGCAACGACCGCCAGCCCCCGACCTGGTTCGCGACGACCGAGCACTTCTTCCTCGCGCGCGCGGAGGGACCGCGCCCCGCCATCCGGCGCACCGACGTCGGCGGGGGCGAGATGGTCTACCTCGGGGAGGCGCGCTGGTGGAGCCTCGACGAGCTGCGCGCCACGGAGGAGCCGCTCTCCCCGCTCGCGCTCGTCGATCTGCTCGCGCCGCTTGTCGCCGGCGAGGTGCCGGCGGAGCCGATCGCGATCGGGCGCTGATCGAGGGCGAGCGCCCGCGCGGCTCGGCGGCGCTGTGCGCGGAGTCGGCGCTCGCGCTCTGTCGCCACTTCGCGATGGCACCGTGCGTGAGGAGAGAGAGGGCAGAGCGCGCGCAGGGTGAGCCGAGAGCACTGCTAGCTCGATGAAGCGCCAAAGCGCATTCGTACAGATCCGATCGATGAGCGCCTGGATGCGAGGCCCGATGTGGTTGGGCAGCCCAACGCACGCTCATCCGCGGGGCGCGCTGATCGCAGGTCGTTCGCGTCACTCATGCACACGTGATCGCGACGGAGCTTCGACTGACATCAAGGCGAGCGCGGTTGATCATCGGCGATGGCGCTGACGTGGTCACGGATCGCGCGTGGGGCACCCTCCCAAGACGCCGATGGCACGATCGTGGACTTCCAACTGCGCGTCGGATCAGCCTGTCAGCCTGCCCGCAGTACTTTGGACACACGCCGGTCACGCCTGCTTTGAAGCAGCTTCTCGCGTCTGGCGACAGAAGTCGTCTGGTGGTCCGCCAGCATGCACGCGGCACGGGAACTCGAGCATCGGCTACCGAGGTGCGCACACTGCGGGGCGCTTCCGTCGCCCTGGAGTAACGTCACATCGACTCTGTCGCTACGACGTTAGCCGACCGGAAGCGGATCGCGGCCAGTGGCGTCCAAGCCTGACTTGGGCCGACGCCCACCAGCGCCATCGTACGTGCTCGGAGAGAGCGGGCGTCACCGAACAACCTCTACTCCCGGCATCGGCGGCCGCCGAGATCTGCTCCGCGATCGGGGACTGCGCCTGGCGCGCGGCCGGGCCCGACGCGGACGGCGGCGCGGCACGGGGCCGCGCCGCCGGCGCCCGTCACACGTGGGGGAACCCGGAGTTCCACGCGACCTCCGAGAGGAAGCCGTCCGGGTCGGCGAAGTAGCCCGAGTAGCCGCCCCACTCCGCGCGCCGCGCCAGCTTCACAATCGTGCCCCCCGCGGCGGCGACGTGCGCGAGCAGCCGGTCCACCTCCTCCGCTGAGCGGACGTTGTGGGCGAGCGAGACGCTCGGGAACCCGGACCCCGCGGGCCAGACGCCGGCGTCGGCAGCGAGCTCTTCCCGCAGGAACAGCGACAGTCAGGTCTTCCCGAGATCGAAGTATGCAACCGTCGGCGGTGACGAGCTGCGGCAGTCCGAGGACGTCACGGTAGAAGCGGCTCGACGCCGCGAGGCCGCCTACGCCAAGCGTCACCAGGCTGAGTCGCGGCTCCACGTCTGCCCCCCTGCGGTGCCGGGCGATCGCGGACTGCGCCGCAGGCGACCGGCGCCGGCCATCGCGTCAGTCCCGCACGGCCCGCAGCGGGTCGATCATCAGCACGCGCTCGGGCGCTTGCGGCAGCACGTCGTACGGCCGGCCCGACTCCGAGCGCGCCTCGATGCCCGCGCGAGCGGCGAGCACGGCCGCCTCGTCGAGCGCCGGTTGCGAGAAGTCGAGCCCCGTCACGCGCGTGCCGAGCCGAGCCAGCGACAGCGTGTCGAGCCCGCCGTGGCACTGCAGGTGCAGGAGGCGCTTGCCCGCGACCGGCGGGAGCTCGGCGTGCTCGAAGTAGCGCAACTTCGACTGCCCCGCGAGGAACTGCTCCGCGCCGTAGAAGTCCGACCCGGCATGCAGCGGCGCGCGCTCGTCCCAGTGCGCGCGGTTCGCCTCGCGGAAGTGTTCCCAGCCTTCGTGCGCCATGCCGGTCCTGGACCCCGGCGCGCGCCCGCGCGCTACCCCCCGATCCGCTCGAGCACCGCGTCCGCCATCTCGCGCGTGCCGAGCGTGCGCTCGCCCTTCGCCGCAATGTCCGGCGTGCGCAGCCCGTCCTCGACTGCGCGCTGAACCGCGCGCTCCAGCGCGCGCGCTTCCTCCTCGAGCCCGCACGAGTGACGCAGCAGCATCGCGGTGCACAAGAGCATCGCGAGCGGGTTCGCGATCCCCTTCCCCGCGATGTCCGGCGCCGACCCGTGGATCGGCTCGTACAGCCCGAGCCCGAGGCCGTCCTCGCGCAGCGTCCCGAGCGACGCCGACGGCAGCATCCCCATCGACCCGCCGAGCATCGACGCCTCGTCGGTGATGATGTCGCCGAACATGTTGTCCGCGATCACGACGTCGAAGCTCGCGGGCCGCCGGATCAGGTGCATCGTCATCGCGTCGACGAGCACGTGCTCCAGCGTGACGTCCGGGTACTCCGGCGCGATCTCGCTCACGACCTCGCGCCAGAGCCGCGACGACGCGAGCACGTTCGCCTTGTCGACGCTCGTGAGGTGCCTGCGTCGCTCGCGCGCGGTGCGGAAGCCGAGGTGCGCGACGCGCGCGACCTCCTCCTCGTTGTAGTAGTCGGTGTCGACCGCCTCGCGGCGACCGTTGACGACGCGTCGCGCCTGCGGCGTGCCGAAGTAGATGCCGCTCGTGAGCTCCCGGATCACGAGCATGTCGACGCCCTCGAGCACCTCGGGGCGCAGGGGCGAGGCGTGCAACAGCGCGGGCTCGGCCTTCACCGGCCGCAGGTTCGCCCAGAGCCCGAGCTCGCGCCGCAGCGCGAGCAGCCCCTGCTCCGGCCGCACCGGCGCCCGGGGGCTGTCCCACTTCGGCCCCCCGACCGCGCCGAAGAGCACCGCGTCCGATCGCTTCGCGGCCTCGAGCGTCTCAGGCCGGATGGCCACCCCGTAGGCGTCGATCGCGCCGCCGCCCACCGTGTCCGGCGTGAAGCGGAAGACGTGCTCGAAGCGCTCGCCGATCGCCTCGAGCGCGCGCCGGCCCTCGGCGGTGACCTCCGGGCCGATGCCGTCGCCCGGCAGCACGAGGATGTCGAAGGTGGCCATAGACGCTCCCGTCGATGCGAGGCGCGAGTGTAGCGCGGGATCCCGGGAGAAGCCCGCCGCACAGCGGGCGGTGGGCGGGCGGCGGCGGCGGGGGATTCGGGCGAGCGGCCCGCGTCAGCGGGCTGAGGCGTCGCGCCGCTCGACCGATCGCGGGCGCGCGAGGGTGGGTCCACGCGACCCACGTGCCGGCTCAGCCGGCTCTCGCCCGCTCGCCCTCAGACCCGCGGCCCGCCCGCCCGCTCCGCCGCCGCCGCGCGCGCGGCGAACTGGCGGAGCCCCGCGCGGTGCTCCCCCTCGCCGAACAGCCGCCCGAACTGCACGAGGAAGAGCGGCACCACGTCGACGTAGAAGCGCGCCCGCCGGCGCAGGTGCGGGTCGACCAGCCCGCCGTACGCGCCCAGCACCTGCTCGGTGAACGGCCACCCGTACGCGAGCAGCAGCCCGCCGAAGTCGAGCGCGGGGTCGGCGACCATCGCGTCGCCGAAGTCGATCACGCCGGCGACCGCTCCGTCGCGGTCGAGCAGCAGGTGTGCCGCTGCGATGTCGCCGTGCACGAGCACCCGCGGCGCGCCGGCCATGCCGCCCTCCGCGAGGAAGCGCTTCGTGGTCGACTCGAGCCACGCGCGGCTGCGCGGGCCGAGCAGCGGCGCGCACTCCGCGATCAGCCCGCGGAAGCGGTCGCGCCAGAGGTCGAGCGAGGGGACGCCGGCCGCGCGCGCATGGGCGGGCGGTACCGCGTGCAGCCGCGTGAGGAAGTCGCCGAGCGCCGCCGCGAGCGCGGC
>VGNK01000141.1 GCA_016866055.1 Chloroflexota bacterium
ACGCGCCGGCGCGCCACGCCGCGGAGCCGGCGCCGCGCCCGCCGCTCGCGGGCGTGCGCGCGGTCGTGCTCACGCACGCCTGGCTGGGCACGTTCTGCACCGAGCTGCTCGGCCTCGCCGGGGCGGACGTGATCCAGGTGGAGGCGCGCAAGCGCCCCGACACCTGGCGCGCCGGCTACCAGGGCGTGATCCCGGCGCAGGTACGCACGCGGCCCACCGCGCGACACGCCTGGAACTGCAGCCCGCTCTTCAACTCCGTGAACCTCAACAAGCGCGGGATCACGCTCGACCTCGACCACCCGGAGGGCCGTGACCTCTTCAAGCGGCTCGTCGCGAGGGCGGACGTCGTCGCCGAGAACTACTCGCCGCGCGTCGTGCACAACCTCGGGGTCGACTACGAGTCGCTGCGCGCGGTCCGGTCCGACCTGATCATGCTGAGCCTCAACGCGTACGGCGCGAGCGGGCCCTGGCGCGACGTCGTCGGCATCGGCGGGACGATCGAGCCGACCTCGGGGATGTCGTCGCTGCTCGGCTACCCGGGCGGGCCGCCGCTCAACTCCGGTCAGATGCTGCCCGACCCTGTGGGCGGCTGGTACGGCTTCGGCGCGATCGTGACCGCGCTCCGGCACCGCGATCGCACGGGCGAGGGGCAGTACATCGACCTCTCGATGCAGGAGTCCAACCAGACGCTCATCGGCGACGCAATGCTGGAGGCGCTCTGGACCGGGCGCGCGCGGACGCGGCTGGGGAACCGCCACCCGACGTTCGCGCCGCACGGGATCTACCCCGCGCAGGGAGAGGAGCAGTGGGTCGCGCTCGCGGCGGAGGACGACGCGCAGTGGCGCGCGCTGTGCGAGGCGGCGGGGGCGGGCTGGGAGCGCGACGTGCGCTTTGCCTCCAACGAGGCGCGCAAGGCGAGCGAGGACGCGCTCGACGCCGCGATCGCGGCGTGGACCGCGACCCAGGCACGCGACGCGCTCGCGCCGCGGCTGGCGGCAGCCGGCGTGCCGGCGGCGCCGGTGCGCGACGCGCTCGAGGTCGCCGCCTGCCCGGTCTTCCGCGAGCGCGGTCGGGTCGTCGAGGTCGCGCACCCGGAGACGGGGACGTGGTGGCACGTCGGTGTGCCGGCCACGCTGGAGCGCACCCCCGGCGCGGTGACGCGGCCGTCGCCGTGCCTCGGCGAGCACAGCGCCGAGGTGCTGGCGGAGGAGCTGGGGGTGAGCGAGGCCGAGTACGCCGCGCTCGTGCGCAAGGGCGTGACCGGCGAGGGGCCGCCGGACTAGCCGGGCGCGGCGGAGCGCTACCGCGGCGGCCCCTCCCCCGCGACCGGGCCCGCGAGCCGCCGGAGCGCGTCCGCGGTGGACACGCCGTCGACCTCGACCACCTTCTGCGCCGAGGTCGCCCCGCGCACGATGCGCACCGCGCGGCGGCCCACGCGCAGGCGCCGGGCGAGCAGCCGCACGAGCGCCTCGTTCGCCTCGCCGCCGACCGGCGCCGCCGCCACGCGCACCCGCACGGTCTCCCCCTCGACCGCGCCGATCACGTCGCGCCCGCCCCGCGGCGTGAGGCGAACCCGGAAGCGCGCGGTCGCGTCGAGGGCCGGGTCGTTCACGGGTTCCTCCCGGGTCGCCTGACGGGGCCCCGCCGGCGGAGCGTCGGTACACTCGCACATGGACCCGGTTGACTGTAGAACGCTAGTTCTACTATTGTTCGAAACGCGGTGGCCGGTGCTGGCGGGGCACCCCCACGAACGGGAGCACACGATGGCGCAGGCCAGGGACTCGAAGCAGCCGAAGGTCACGGGGGACGCGAAGGACGCGAAGAGCCGCCGCGAGGAGCTCACGCGCGCGATCGAGCAGATCACCAAGGAGTACGGCAAGGGCGCGATCATGCGCCTCGGCGACCCGGGCGCGGCGATCAGCGTCTCCGCGATCCCGACGGGCGCCCTCTCGCTCGACATCGCCCTCGGCATCGGCGGCGTCCCGCGCGGCCGCGTCACCGAGATCTACGGCCCCGAGTCCGCGGGCAAGTCGACGCTCGCGCAGCACATCATCGCGCAGTCCCAGGCGCGCGGCGGCACCGCCGCCTACATCGACGTCGAGCACGCGCTCGACCCCGAGTACGCCGGCCAGTGCGGGATCGACGTCGACGAGCTGCTCGTCTCGCAGCCGGACACCGGCGAGCAGGCGCTCGAGATCGCCGAGGCGCTGATCCGCTCGAACGCCGTCGACGTGATCGTGATCGACTCCGTTGCCGCGCTCGTGCCGCGCGCGGAGATCGAGGGCGACATGGGGGACTCGCTCCCCGGCCTGCAGGCGCGGCTGATGTCGCAGGCGATGCGCAAGCTCACGGCCGCGTGCGCGCGCTCGGGCACGGCGCTCATCTTCATCAACCAGCTGCGCGAGAAGATCGGGGTCGTCTTCGGCAACCCGGAGACCACGCCGGGGGGTCGCGCGCTCAAGTTCTACGCCTCGGTGCGCATCGACATCCGCCGCATCGAGTCGCTGAAGGACGGCCAGACCTTCATCGGCAACCGCGTGCGCTGCAAGGTCGTGAAGAACAAGGTCGCGGCGCCGTTCCGACAGGCCGAGTTCGACATCATGTTCACGCCCGACCTGCACGGCATCAATCGCCACGGCGACATCCTCGACCTCGCCGCCGAGTACGACATCGTCAAGAAGATGGGCGCGTTCTACTCGTACGGCGACCAGCGCCTCGGCCAGGGCCGCCAGAACGCGTGCGCGTTCCTGCGCGAGCACGTCGAGCTCTCCGACGAGATCGAGCAGAAGGTGCGGCTCGCGGCGGGCGTCGTGAAGACGACCGGCGCCGAGCCGGTGTCGGAGCCGGCCGACGCCGCCGCGCCCGACGCCGAGGCGGCGGAGCAAGAGCCCGCCGCGCTCCCGATCGACTAGCGGACGCGCCCGGCCGCCCATGAGCCCGGTGATCACCGCGATCGAGCGCCGCGCGCGCGGGGCGGTCGCGGTGAGCCTCGACGACGGGGAGGTGCCCCATCTCCTCCCCGTCGAGCTGATCATCGAGAGCGCGCTTCACGAGGGCGTGCGGCTCGACGACGAGACGTGGCGGGCGCTGCGCGCTCGCGGGCAGGAGGCGCTCGCGGTGCGGCGGGCGCTCGAGGTCCTCGCGCGACGGCCGCGCACGGCCGCGGAGCTGCGCGCGGCGCTGGTGCGGCGCTTCGACGAGCAGACGGCCGACCGCGCCGTCGAGCGGATGCGCGAGCTGCGCTACCTCGACGACGAGGCGTGGGCGAAGTCTTATGTCGCTTCGAGCCGGGCGCAGGCGCGCGGGAGCGCCCTGCTCCGCGAGGAGCTGCGCCGGCACGGGGTCGCCGGGCCGCTCGCCGCCCGCGTCGCCGAGGAGCACGACGACCTGGCGGCCGCGCTCGCCGCCGCCCGCAAGCGGCTGGCAGCGCTCGGCACGCCCGACGAGGAGCGGATCCGCCGGCGCCTCTACGACTTCCTCCGTCGCCGCGGCTTCGATGACGGGATCGCACGGCTGGTGGTGGCCCGCCTCGCCGACTCCTGACGCCGGAAGCTCGCGCTCCTGCGCCTGCGGCCCGGTCCCTCGTCCATGCACGCGCGTGATGCGCGTTCGCTCCCTCGGTCGCGACGCGCGCCCCGCCGGTGCTACGATGCCCCCACAGCGTCGGGACGCGCCGCGAGAGGTGGCTGCCGACCCCGCTGACGACCAACGACACCGCGGCCCGCCGCGACGCCGTCTCGTTCGATCTCTCTGCTGGGTGGCGCCGGGCCGACCACGAATCGGAGATCCCCGATGGATGCCCTGCTGTTCGTTCTCATCGGCGTCGGCGCCTTCGCCGGCGGGGCGGTGGCCGCGTACGTCGTGCTGGGGCGGACCGCCGGCAGCGTGACCTCGCGAGCGCAGGCCGAGGCCCGCCGCATCGTCGAAGAGGCGGAGACCCGCGCGCGCAAGATCGACGTCGACGCCGAGAAGGCCGCGCTCGCGCGGCGCGACGAGGCCGAGCGCGAGATCCGCGAGCAGCGCCGCGAGCTGACGCGCTCGGAGCGCCGGCTCGAGCAGCGCGAGGAGGCGCTCGAGCGGCGCGCCGAGGCGCTCGACCGCGGCGAGCAGTCCGTCCGCGACCGCCAGGCGAACCTGGACCGCGAGGAGCGCGCGCTCGCGGAGGACCAGGCGGCGGTGCGTACGGAGCTCGAGCGGATCGCCGGGCTCAGCTCGGAGCAGGCGCGCGCGGAGCTGCTCTCCCAGCTCGACGCGGAGCTGCGCGACGAGGCGGCCCGGCGCGTACGCGCGATGGAGGCCTCCGCGAAGGCCGAGGCCGACACGCGCGCCCGGAAGGTGCTCGCGACGGTCATGCAGCGCATGACGAGCGAGATCACCGCCGAGACGACCGTGACGGTCGTCCCGCTCCCCTCGGACGACCTCAAGGGCCGCATTATCGGGCGCGAGGGGCGCAACATCCGCGCCTTCGAGGCGGCGACCGGCTGCGACCTCATCATCGACGACACGCCGGAGGCGGTGACGGTCTCGGGCTTCGACCCGGTGCGCCGCGAGGTCGCGCGGGTCGCGCTGAGCCGCCTCATCCAGGACGGGCGCATCCAGCCCACCCGCATCGAGGAGGCGGTCAATCGCGCGCGGCGCGAGGTCGACCGCATGATCGAGGAAGCCGGCCAGCAGGCGCTGATCGACGCCGAGGTCACCGGGCTCCACCCGGAGATCGTGAAGACGCTCGGGAAGCTGCGCTTCCGCTTCTCGTACGGCCAGAACCAGCTGCGCCACTCGATCGAGACCGGCTGGCTGGCGGCCGCGCTCGCGCACGAGATCGGCGCGAACGTCGAGGTGGCGCGCGCGGGCGGGCTGCTGCACGACCTCGGCAAGGCGCTCGACCGCGAGATGGAGGGCACGCACGCGCTGCTCGGCGCGGAGATCGCGCGGCGCTTCGGCGTGCCGCGCGAGGTCGTGCACTGCATCGAGGCGCACCACGAGGAGGTCCGCCCCGAGACGACCGAGGCGGTGATCGTGATGGTCGCCGACGCGATCTCCGGCAGCCGCCCGGGAGCGCGCCGCGAGTCGGTGGAGGAGTACATCAAGCGGCTCGAGGCGCTCGAGGCGATCGCGAACTCCTACGACGGCGTCGAGCAGTCGTTCGCCGTGCAGGCGGGACGCGAGATCCGGATCATCGTGCGCCCCGAGCAGATCGACGACCTCGCCGCGACGCGGCTCGCGCGCGACGTCTCCCGCAAGATCGAGGAGACGATGCAGTACCCGGGCGAGATCCGGGTGACGGTGGTGCGTGAGACGCGGGCGACGGCGACGGCGCACTAGCGGCCGGATGGGCGGCCGCCGCGACGCCGGCACGCCGCACGCGGCGAGCATCGGCGACTTCCACTGCCATTCGACGGCCTCCGACGGGCGGCTCGCGCCTGCGGAGGTCGTGCGGCTCGCCGCCGCGCGCGGCGTGCGCGTGCTCGCACTCACCGATCACGACACCACGGCGGGGCTCGCCGAGGCGGGCGCCGAGGCGCGGCGCGCGACGGGGTTCCGGCTGATCCCCGGCGTCGAGCTCTCGTGCGACGTGCCGGGGAACGAGCTGCACCTGCTGGGGCTCTTCATCGACCCCGTCGACGGCGCGCTGCAGGCGCGCCTCGAGCGGATGCGCGCGGAGCGCGTGGAGCGTGCGCGGCGGATCACGGCGGCACTGGAGCGCGAGGGCGCGCCCGTGCACTGGGCGCGCGTGCAGGCGATCGCGGGTGAGGCCTCGGTCGGGCGCCCGCACGTGGCGCGGGCGCTCGTGGAGGCGGGGCACGTGAGCACGATCGAGCAGGCGTTCGACCGCTTCCTCGCGCGGGGCCAGCCGGCGTACGTCGAGCGCGAGCGGCTCGATCCCGCGGAGGCGATCGCGCTCGTGCGCGGCGCGCGCGGGCTCGCCGTCTTCGCGCATCCCTCGTTCAGCGACGATCACGAGGCGCACGCGGAGACGATGGCGCGGCTGGGGCTCGCCGGGCTCGAGGTCTACTACCGCGACTACGACACCGCGAAGGTCGCGGGGCTGCGCGCGCTCGCGGAACGCTTCGGGCTCGTGCCGACCGGCGGCTCGGACTTCCACTCCTTCGACCGCGACGGCGAGCGCGCGCCGGGCGAGATCCCACTGCCCGACGCGGCCGTCGAGCGCATCCTCCAGGTGGCGCGCGAGGCCGGATGCCGCGTGCCCGAGCCGGCGGGGGGCGCCTCGTGAACGAGGCGCTGACCTACTGCGAGCGCCACCCCGGCACGGAGACGTACATCACGTGCGGCCGCTGCGGCGTCGCGATCTGCCCGCAGTGCATGGTGCACACGCCCGGCGGCATCCGCTGCCCGCACTGCGCGCAGCTGCGGCGCCCACCGATGTACGAGATCTCGCTGCGCGACTACCTGCGCGCGGTCCCCGCAGCGCTCTCGGCGGCGATCGCGATCGGGTTCGTGGGGGCGCTGCTGCTGCCGCCGCGGTCGAACGCCGGCATCTTCCTGCTCGCGATCGCGCTGATCGCGGGGCTCGGCGCGGGCGCCGGGATCGCGGAGGCGATCACGCGGGCCACGAACCGCAAGCGCGGTCGTGCGATGCAGCTCGTCGCCCTCGGCGGGGTCATGGTGGCGGGGGTGTTGCGGCTCGTCTTCACCGGGCTGGACCCGGCGCTCTGGGTGCAGGACATCGTGGGCGGGTTCGCGCTCGCGGTCGCGCTGGTGTCGGCGTGGGGGCGGCTGCGCTGACCACGCCCCGCCGCGAGCCCGGCGGGCGAGAGCGGGCCTAGGAGACGCGGTCGATCACGGTGAGCACGATCAGGAGCCCGAACGTCACGATGGAGACGCCCGCGACGCGGCGGAGCTCCTTCATGACGAGCGGCGTCTCGCGCTCGAGGAGCCGCGAGGAGCGCCCGGCGCGCGCGGTGCGCTCGCGGGACGGCGGCGCTTCCCCGACGGGCG
>VGNK01000142.1 GCA_016866055.1 Chloroflexota bacterium
GAGCCCGCGCGATGCCGTGGCGGCGGCGTGGCCGCGCGCCGCGGCGGGTCGCCGCGGGAAGCACTCGAGCACGACCACCGCGAGCACCGTCGCCCCGATCGCGGCCACGCACATCCCCGTCGCGGCGGCGAGCCCGAGCGAGGCCGCGAGCCAGATCGCCGTGGCCGCCGTCAGCCCCTGCACCGAGCCGCGCTGCTGCATGATCGGGACGGTAGCGCTCCCACGCGCCCTCCCACTCGTGCTCGCCGGCGACCATCCCGCGCAGCATGCGCGCGAAGCTCCCGTAGCCCCCGACGGCCACCACGCCCGCCACGCGGGGATCGGGCGCGGCGGCGACCTCGAGCGCCCACGTCGCGGCGACGCTGAACCCCATGAGGCCCACGCGCCCGGTCGCGCGGCCCGGCCAGCGCGTGATCACCTCGATCCCGTCGCGGATCGCGGGATCCGCCTCCTGCGGCTCCACGCGCAGCGCGGTCCAGGACTCCACCTCGGGCACGACGACGAGCTGGCCGGCCGCCGCGAGGGCTCGCGCCATGCGGCGCAGCGCGGCGTGGTGACGCCCGGGCACCGTCACGCCGTGCAGCAGCACCCACGCGGGCGCGCGCTCCGGCCGCGCGGGGACGTACACCGGCGCGGGGCGCGCCCGCGAGCTGCCGCCGACGAGGATCTCGCGCTCGTCGACCGGCCGGGATCGCGCGAAGTGGTGGAGGAAGCGCAGCGTGCGTGCGTCCATGCCCGGGACCTACCTTCGGGCCGGCAGGCTCTGCATCAATGCTCGCACGTGCGAGAGAATATCCGAGCACATTGGGCCGGAACCCGCGAGGGCCGGAGCATGACAACCGCCGAGCGCCCCGGCTACGGGCTCCCACCCGCCTTCATCGCGGGATGGCTGCTGCGCGCGCCCCTGCGACGAGGCCGCGACGCCGGCGTCGACGGCGCTCGGCTCCTGCGCGGTCGCGTCCCGGCGCCGGTGGTGATCGGGCTGGACCTGGTCCCGGCGAGCGGGCCGTTCATCCTCGTCATGAACCACTACGAGTCCACGGGGATCCGCGTCTGGTGGCCGGTGCTGCACGTCTCCGCCGCGCTGCGCGCCCGCGGTGACTCCCTCCCCACGCGGTGGCTGATGGCCGACCGCTTCTTCCGCACCCGCTGGCGGGGCATCCGCATCCCGGACGCGCTGGTCGCGTGGCTCTTCCGGCGCATCGCGCACGCTTACGGCACGATCGTCGTGCCGCGGCTCAACCCGTGGGGGCGTGCCGTCGCGGTGCGCCGCGCCGCCGCGACGCTGCGCGATCCGCTGCGACCGCACCCGGTAGCGGTCACGCCCGAGGCGGCGCTCGGCTCCGGTCCCGTGCTCGTCCGGCCGGTGCCGAACTCGGCCGTCGCGCTCGCGTGGCTCTCCCGCGGCGCGATTCCGCTGGTCCCGGTCGGCGTCTACGAGGACGACGCCGGCCGGCTGACCGCGCGCTTCGGCGAGCCCTTCGTGCTGGCGTGGGACGGCCTCACGGCCGCCCGCGCCGAGCGCGAGGCGCTCACCCAACGCGTGATGGCCGCGGTGGCCGCGTTGTTGCCACCCGCGCTGCACGGCGCCTTCGCCGCCCCCGAGGCGAGCGCGGGGAGCCCGAGCGCGTGAGCGCCGCCACTGAGCGGCTGCGGCGGCGGACGCGCGTCTTCTTCTCAGCGGGGAGCATCTCCGGCAACGCCATCTCGCAGGCCTGGACGCTCTGGCTCATCTACTTCTACGCCCCGCCGTCGGACGCGACGATCGCCACGCGCGTCCCCGACGTCGCCGGGATCGACGCCCGCGTCGTGCTCGGGATCGTGCTCACGTCGGCGCGACTGCTCGAGGCGATCGACGACCCCCTGATCGGCTACTGGAGCGACCGCATGCGATCCCCCTGGGGCCGCCGCATCCCCTTCATCGTGCTCGGCACGCCCTGGTGGGCACTGCTCTTCGTGCTGCTCTTCTTCCCCCCGACGGACTCCCCCGACGCCGTGAACCTCGCATTCCTGTTCGTGCTGCTGATCGGCTTCTATCTGCTGAGCAACCTCTCGGGTGCGCCCTACGAGGCGCTCCTCCCGTCGATCGCGCGGCGGGCCGACGACCGCATCTCGATCGCCACCTGGCAGGTGCTCTTCGGCGTCGGCGGCGCCGTGATCGGGCTCTCGCTCAGTTCGCTGCTGCAGGCGTTCTTCGGCTTCCAGGTGATGGCGGTGACGATCGCCGCGATCGCGCTCGCCGTGCGCTACATCGCGCTGGCGGGCTGCTGGCGCGAGGCGCGCGCGGACGCCGCGCCGGCGGTGGTCCCGCTCCGGCGCGCGCTTCGCGACACGTTCACGAACCGCGAGTTCCTCGCCTACCTCCCGAGCTTCGTCTGCTTCCAAGTGGGGCTGCAGATGCTGACCGCGCTGCTCCCGTTCTTCGTCGAGGCGGTGCTGCACGAGAGCACCTTCCTCGGATGGACCGGCCGGGGCAACGCCGGCATCTTCAGCTTCCTGCTCACCGCGGCGGTGATCGTCGGCATGCTGGCCGGCGTGCCCGTCTTCGCGCGCCTCGGGCGTGCGCGCGGGAAAGCGGCGGCGTACCGCGTCGCGATGCTCGGCTCGGCCGCCTACTTCCCGCTGCTCTTCTTCGCCGGCTTCATCCCGCTGCTCCCGACGCTCGGACAGGCGTTCGCGATGATCTTCCTCGCGGGGCTGCCGACCGCCGGCGTCTTCCTCTTCCCCAACATCATCACCGCGGACATCGTCGACGAGGACGCAGGCCGCACGGGGACGCGGCGTGAGGCGATGTACTACGGCTCGCAGAACCAGGTGGAGAAGGCCGCGACGGCGCTCTCGCCGCTGCTCTTTGCGATCGTGCTGCTCGCGGGAGACAGCGCGGCGAACCCGCTGGGGGTGCGGCTCGTGGGGCCGGCCGCCGGGCTGCTCGTGCTGGTCGGCTGGCTCTTCTTCCGCGGGTACACGCTCGCCCCGGATGCGCCGCCCCCGGCCGCGGAGGCGCGCCGCGCCGCCTAGGAGGATTCGCGGCGCGCTCCCCGGGGAGCGTCCTCAGGAGGGGCCCCGGTGCTCGCAGAGAGCCTCGAACACCATCTCGATGGTCGTGGCACCGCCGGCGGTGATCGCCGCGATGACGGCCGCCGCCGCCGTCTCCGACACGCCGAAGGACAACGCAACGACGGGGACGAAGGCCGCGTCCTCCGGGAGCGTCGCCACCATGAGCGCGGCCACGGCCGCCCCCGCGGCCGCACAGGCGGCGTTGAGGCCCGCCATGCAGGCGATGTACGACGCGCTCCAGGCCGTCGACGTCGCGCGGGGGCTCGACGCCAACAGGCGGTCGCTCGAGCGCTTGATCTCTCCTGCGCCATCGTCAGCGTCCGGCGTCTCCCGGCCGACACAGCGGCGACGCCGTGGCACAACCCGATCGCCCCCTCGGCCTGAGTTCGCGCGGATCCACGGCAGGCCACACCGGGAGCACAGGCGCTCCAGCTCGCGCCCGGCGAGGCTGCAGAGATTCGGGGGAAGCCCCACAGGCCCCGCGCAGGCCCGCTCGAACGCCGTCCCGAGCGCCGCGCAGGAATGCGCCGTGGCCGCTGACGCGATCGCGGCCTGCACCACCGCCTGACAGGCCATGCACTGAACGGCCACCATCGTCGATGCCTCGCTTCCATCGCGGACGCGAGTGAACGACGAGCACCGACCACCGGGCGACAGGGCGCGCCCTGCGAACCCGGACGGGCCAGGCTCGCCGAGATCACGCGATCCCGCGCACGACCGGCCCGTGGGAGGCCCCCTGCGCCAGCGGCGCTGGCCGTCTGTCAAGGCAACGGGGTGGCGCCCACCACCTACCCCTTGACCACCGCCAGCGGCCGCAGTCGCGCCACCGTGTGCGAGATCCCCGCGTGCTCGAGCACCTCGACGACACGCGAGACGTCCTTGTACGCCTCGCTTGCCTCCTCCGCGAGCAGGCGCGGGTTCTGCGCGCGCACGATGATCCCGCGGTCGCGCAGCCGCTTCACGAGATCCACCCCACGCAGCATTCGCTTCGCGGCGTTGCGGCTCTGCACGCGCCCGGCGCCGTGGCAGACCGAGCCCCACGTCTCCTCCATCGCCGCGGGCAACCCCACGGAGACGTAGGAGTAGCGACCCATGTCGCCCGGCACGAGCACCGGCTGCCCAACGTCCCGGTAGCGCTCGGGAAGTTCGGGGTGCCCCGCGGGGAAGGCGCGCGTGGCCCCCTTGCGGTGGACGCACAGCCGGAGCGGCCGCCCGGCGAAGGTGTGATCCTCCACCTTCGCGCTGTTGTGCCCGACGTCGTACAGGAGGTCCATCCCGAGCGCCTCGATCGGTCGCTCGAACACGCGCGCGAAGGCGCGGCGGGCGAGCTCCGTGATGCACTGGCGGTTCGCCCAGGCGAAGTTCGCCGCCGCGGCCATCGCGGCGAGGTAGCGCCGCCCCTCGGGCGAGTCGATCGGCGCACAGGCCAGCTGGCGGTCGGGCAGCTCGATCTCGTACCGGCGCTGCGCCGGCTCCATGATGTCGAGGAAGTCCTGGCAGATCTGGTGCCCGAACCCGCGCGACCCGGTGTGCAGGAAGACCACGACCTGCCCCGGGTCACCGAGCCCGAAGCGGCGCGCGATCGGCTCGTCGAGCACCTCGTCGAGCGCCTGCACCTCGAGGAAGTGGTTCCCCGACCCAAGCGTCCCGAGCTGCGCGCGCCCGCGATCGCGCGCGCGTTTCGAGACGCAGGCGGGATCCGCCCCCTCGAGCGCTCCGCCGCTCTCGGTCACCTCGAGGTCCTCCGCGCGCCCGAAGCCCTCCTCGACCATCCACGCCGCCCCACGCCGCATGATCGCGTCGAGCTCGCCGTCGGTAACGCGCACGGGACCCTCGCCGCCCAGCCCGGCCGGCACGTCGCGGAAGAGCTGGTTCGCGAGCTGCACCAGCCGCGGGCGCACGGCGTCCTCGGTGAGGTTCGTGAGGAGGATGCGCGTGCCACAGTTGATGTCGAACCCGACGCCGCCGGGCGAGACGACCCCGTCGTCGAGACGCATCGCCGCGACCCCGCCGATCGGGAACCCGTACCCCTGATGGATGTCCGGCATCGCGAGCGAGCGCCACACGATCCCGGGCAGGAAGGCGACGTTCGCCGCCTGGTCGAACGCTTCCTCGTCCGCGGCCGTCCGCAGCAGATCCTCGCTCGCGTAGATGCGCGCGGGCACGCGCATCCCCGCCTTATAGGAACGAGAGATCTCCCAGCGGTAGTCGTCGATGCGCTCGACGAAGCGTCGCCAGTCCATCGTCTCCCCTAGATGTCGAAGATCACGCGCGTCTCGTAGCCGCCCTCGACCGGCATCACGCTGAGGCGGTGACGCGTGACGGCCTTCACCTCGGCGCCCAGCGCGTGGCGCGCCGGGTCGAGGCGCTCACCGTACGCCGTCGCGCGCAGCGCGCGCTCGCCGTCCATCGCCACTTCGAAGCGCGAGAACAGCAGGCCCTCGGACTGGGTCAGGAAGATCAGATCGACGAGCCAGTGCGTCAGGAGTTGCCCCAGGTCCTCGCCGTTCACCTGCACCGGGCGCTGCTCGCGCTCGCGCACGTCGGCGAGGTCGACCATCACCGCGTACATCCCCTCGGCCGCTGCGGCGAACGCCGCGGCGAGCGTCGGACCGCGGCCGACCACGCCCACATCCGCGGTGTGCTCGATGAGCTCGTACCCGCGCTCCACGTATGCGCCGATCCAGGATCAAACCGAAGCGCCCCGCGCAGGGCGGGGCGCTTGGCGCGCTTGGGGCTGTGACGAGCCCATGCCCGGGGCGCCGTCAACGGGTCGATGGTACTGGCAATCGCGTAACAGGACCGGTCTCGCGCTCTGCGCCGACTTGCCTGTCCGCTCTACACCTCTCAGTCTAGGTGTGCTCCGGGATGCTCCTCCGTGCTCTCCGGAACTCCCTCTTCCACCTACATTATACGCACTGTGCAACCCGCCCGACGTCCGCGCAGGGGGCGCCGCCGCGCGCTCCGCCTCGGCCTCGAGCACGAGCGCGGTGGTCCGCAGCACCGCGTCCGGGTTGAGCGAGATGCGATCGATCCCCTCCTCGACGAGGAAGCGCGCGAACTCCGGGTAGTCCGAGGGCGCCTGCCCGCACAGGCCGATCGTGCGCCCCGCGGCGCGTACGGCGCGGATCACCTGGCGGATCATCGCGCGCACCGCCGGGTGTCGCTCGTCGGAGAGGTGCGCCACGATCTCGGAGTCGCGATCGACGCCGAGCACGAGCTGCGTCAGGTCGTTCGACCCGATGGAGAATCCGTCGAAGATCTCCGCGAACGCCTCCGCCTCGATCACGTTGCTCGGGACTTCGCACATCACGTAGAGCGCGAGCCCCCGCTCCCCGCGCCGGAGCCCGTGCGCGGCGAGCTCGGCCGCGACGCGTCGCGCCTCCTCCACCGTGCGGCAGAACGGGACCGTCACCTTCACGTTGGTGAGTCCCATCGTGTCCCGCACGCGCGCGAGCGCCCGGCACTCCAGCGCGAACGCGGCGCTGAACCGCGCGTCGTAGTAGCGTGACGCTCCGCGGAAGCCGAGCATCGGGTTCTCTTCGTCCGGCTCGAACTGACGCCCGCCGATCAGGTTCCCGTACTCATTCGACTTCAAGTCGCTGAGCCTGACGAACACGTCGTTCGGATGGAACCCGGCCGCGAGCATCGCGATCCCCTCCGAGAGGCGGTTCGAGCGCTGCCGTCAGGTGGCCGGGATGGGCGACGCGGAACGCCTCGAGGCGATCGAGGCGATGATCCGCGCCGAGTACAACACCCTACCCGACAGCGAACTGCACGCCTTCATGGCCTCGCGGTTGCGCGCCTGGATTGCGCTCGAGGACGCGGAGCGCTCGCTCGTCGAGCGCCTGGCGCCAGCTACGATCCCGTCTTCCAGCG
>VGNK01000143.1 GCA_016866055.1 Chloroflexota bacterium
GAGGCGGAGGCGGCGCTGCCGCGCGCGGTGGGCGCCGCCCTCGCCACGCGCGCCCAGGTCGTCGCCTCGACGGGCACCGAGCCGAAGGGGCGGCTCGGCGCGATCGCGCCGGGGACGGCCGCGGCGCTCGCCGCGCTGCCGGGCGTCGGGCTCGTCGCGCTCGAGGCCGACGGGAGCAAGTTCCTCCCGTTCAAGGCGCCGGGCGAACACGAGCCCGTGATCCCGCCGGCCGCGACGCACGTGGTCGCGGTCGTCGGCCTCGACGCGCTGGGCGCCCCGCTCGACGAGCAGCACGTCCACCGGCCGGAGCGCGTGCGCGCGATCGCCGGGGAGACGGTCGAGCGCTGCGACGCAGGGGTGATCGCGCAGGTGCTCGCGAGCGAGGCGGGCGGCCGGAAGGGCGTCGGGGGCCGGCGCTTCGCCGTGCTCGTGAACAAGGCCGATCTCGACGAGCGGCGCGCGCTCGCGCTCGCGCGCGCCGTGCGCGCGGCAGGCGTGGAGCGCGTGGTCGTCGCCGCGCTCCGCGACGAGGCGCGCCCCGTGCGCGCGGTCCTTGGCGACGACCCCGCGCCCGATCAGTAGGCGGGCTCACGCCCGCGCGCGGCGCCGGGCCCTACGGTCGATCCGCAACAAGGAGGCGGCGACCGCGATGTCCGAGTTGAGCGAGTTCCGGACGGCCAAGGACGGGTTCTTTGCGCGCGACCACCACGCGCCGCTCACGCGCAAGCAGCAGCGCGCGTTCCCGGGGCTCGCGTACTTCGACGAGGCGCCGGACCTCGCCTTCGAGCTCGCCCCCGCACTCTTCGACGACCCCGAGCGCGTCGCGATGCAGACGAGCACGGGCGACGTCGCCGTCTACCTGCGCTGGGCGCGCGTGCGCTTCGCCGGCGGCGGCCGCGAGGCGTCGCTGACAATCTTCCGCGACGAGGAGAGCGGCGGGCTCTTCCTCCCCTTCCGCGACGCGACCTCGGGGCAGGAGAGCTACGGCGCCGGCCGCTACCTCGAGGTGCACCCGCTCCCGGACGGCCGGCTGCTGGTCGACTTCAACTACGCCTACAACCCCTACTGCGCCTTCAACGACCTCTACTCGTGCCCGATCCCGCCGGCCGAGAACTGTCTCCAGGTCCCGATCCGCGCGGGCGAGCGCAGCTACCCCGGCGAGCACGCCGAGGCACACCGCTCCGCCGGGTAGCGCGGGTCGCGCGCGCCGCGCCCGCGCTTCGTGGCCCGCGTCTCGGGCGAGCGGCTGGCCTCAGGCGCGCCGCGCCCGGGCTTCGTCGCGCGCGTCTCCAGCGAGCGACTCTCGGCGGGCGGCGCGCGTCAGGCCCGCCGGGCCGTGCCGCGCGCGCGGCCTTCTCTCCCTACCCCACGAGCGCGAACGCGCGCACGGGGAACGTCCCCACCCCGCGCACGCGCGGCGGCACCGCGAAGAACCGGAACCCCCGCTCCGGCAGCGCCTCCAGCCCGCGCAGGTGCTCCACCACCGGGATCCCGGCGCGCAGCAGGTGCGTCTGGGCCGGTTGCTCGCCGTCCTCGCGGTCGTCGATGTTGAGCGAGTCGATCCCCACGAGCGCCGCTCCCGCCTGCACCAAATGCGCCACCGCGTCGCGCGCGAGGAACGGGTGCGCGCCGAAGTAGGGGTCGCCGCCCCAGTGCCGCGCCCATCCCGTGTGCACGAGCACAGCCCGCCCGCGCAGGTGGAGCGGCGCGAACGCATCGCGCCCGATCGCGCGCGTCCCTTCCGGGACGCGCACGAGGATCCCCGGCAGGTCGGCCACCGCGGCCAGCGGCAGCGCGGACAGGTCCGCCGCTTCCGCGAACCGGTGCGACGGCGCGTCGAGGGAGGTGCCGGTGTTCGCCACCATCTCGATGCGCGCGATGTGGAACTCCGTGCCTGGCGCGTACGCCGCGCGAGACGCCTCCCGGCTGAGGTGATCGCCGATGCTCGCCGCCGGGGGCCCGGGGTAGGTGACCGTCCCATCCCGGATCTCGTGGCTCAGGTCGACGAGCTCCGCCATCAGACGCTCCTCTCCGGTCTCCGCCCCCCGCACGCCGGGCGCCCGCCGGTTGCGCCCCACGCCGCCGCCCCTATCGTCAGTCGCCACCAAGCGCCGCCAGGAGCCGCGTGAACCTCCATCACCTTCCCACCGGACCTCGCCCGCCCGAGGTCGTGAACGCGATCATCGAGATCCCGCGAGGCGGCTCCAACAAGTTCGAGTACGACGAGCGGTACGGCCTCTTCCGGCTCGACCGCGTCCTCTACTCGGCCGTGCACTACCCGGCCGCGTGGGGCTTCGTCCCCAGCACGCTCGCCGGCGACGGCGACGCGGTCGACATCCTCGTGATGACGACCGAGGCGACGTTCACGGCGGCGCTGATCGAGGCGCGGCCGGTGGGGATGCTGCGCATGTGGGACGAGGCCGGCGAGGACGAGAAGGTGCTCGCGGTCGCAGTTGTCGACCCGCGCATCCGCGAGTACCGCGAGCTCGACCACGTCGGCCCCCCACCTGCTCCAGGAGATCGAGCACTTCTTCCGCATCTACAAGGACCTCGAAGGCAAGCACGTCGAAACCTTCGGCTGGCGCGGCCGCGCCCAGGCCGAGGAGATGATCGTGCGCGCGATCGCCGCGTTCGCGTAGCGGCTCTCGCCGCGCTTCGGGCGCAGGAGCGCCGCCGCCGCTGCCGGCCCGGGTACGCTACGCGCCGCAACCGGAGGACGTCACCGTGATGCCCTACCTGCTGATCCTGTTTGGGCTGCTGTTCATCTCCGCGTTCTTCTCGAGCTCGGAGACGGCCTTCCTCTCGATCCAGCGGGTGCGCCTCGAGCACCTCGTGCGCGAGGGGGTGCCGGGCGCGGCGCGCGTCTCGCGGCTGCTCACGCGGCCGCACTCGTTGCTCTCGGCGATCCTGCTCGGGAACAACCTCACGAACACCGCCGCCGCCGCGGTCGGCACCGTGATCGCCGGGCAGGTCGTGGCCGGCGGCGAGGGCGAGGCCGTCGTCGTCGCGACGCTGGCCGTGACCGTGCTGCTCGTGCTCTTCGGCGAGGTCGCCCCGAAGGCGCTCGCGCTCAGCTACTCGTTCAACATCAGCCGCATCTGGGCGTTCCCGATGATGGTCTGGACGCGGCTCGCGCGGCCCGCGGTCTGGGCGCTCGACCACATGACGCGGGCGATGCTGCGCGTGCTCGGGGGCGAGGGCGCGCTCGAGCCCTCCGTGCTCGGCACCGCCGAGCTGCGCACGGCGATCCTGCTGGGCGCCGAGGCCGGGGCGCTCGCGCGGCTGGAGTCGAGCCGCCTGCTCGGCGCGCTCACGCTCGAGCAGCGTCAGGTGCAGGAGATCATGACCCCGCGCGTCGACGTCGTCGCGGTCGACTCCGAGGAGCCGCTGCGCGCGGTCGCCTCGCGGCTCGCGGAGTCGGGGTTCCTGCGCCTCCCGGTCTACGAGGACAACCCCGACAACGTGATCGGCTACGTCCACGTCAGCGACGTGAGCAGCGCGCTGCTGCGCGGCCTCGACCGGCGGGCGCGCGCGATCATGCGGCCGATCACGTTCGAGTCCGAGCACTCCTCGATCGCCCACGTGCTCGAGTTGATGAAGGACCGCGGGTCCTACCTTGTGATGCTCGTGGACGAATTCGGCACGACCTCGGGGCTCGTGACGTTCGAGGACATCGTCGAGGAGGTCGTCGGCAACCTGCGTAGCGAGAGCGGCGAGGAGGCCGAGGAGGCGATCGAGGCGGCGGGCGGGCGCATCGAGGTCGAGGGCAACCGGCTGCTCGTCGACCTCTCGAACGAGATCGGCTCGGACTTCACCGACGTCGAGGCGAACACCGTCGCGGGGCTGATCCTCGCCTACCTGCACCGCTTCCCGGAGCCGGGCGAGTTCGTCGAGCACGCCGGCTACCGCTTCACGGTGCTCGAATTCGACGAGCGGCGGATCACGCGCGTGGCGGTGGAGCCGGCCGCGAGCGCGGCGTCGATGGGGCCGCTCGCGTGAGCGCCGGCAGCCCGCCGCTCGAGGCGGTCGTCTTCGACTGGGGCGGCACGCTCACGCCGTTCCACTCGATCGAGATGGAGGACATGTGGCGGCTCGCGGCCCGTCACCTCGCGGCGCACCTGCCTGACGACGAGAGCGCGATCACCGCGCGGCTGATGGACGTCGAGCGCGCGTTCTGGGACCGCACCGCCGCCGACGCGTGCGCAGGCTCGCTCGGCGACCTGCTCGCGGAGGCGACGCGCGCGCTCGGGGTCGACGTCGCGGAGGCGGTGCTCGAGGAAGCCGGCGTGCGCTACCTCGACGCGTGGACCCCGCACATCACCCACGACCCCGACGCGGCACCGACGCTGCGCGCGCTGCGCGAGCGCGGGCTGCGCATCGGGCTCCTCTCGAACACGCACTGGCCGCGCACGTTCCACGAGCATTTCCTCGAGCGCGACGGGCTCGCCGGGCTGATCGACGCGCGCCTCTACACGAGCGAGATGACGCACATGAAGCCGCACCCGGAGGCGTTCCGCGCCGCGCTGGCCGCGCTCGGCGTCTTGGAGCCCGCGCGCGCGGTCTTCGTCGGCGACCGCCCCTTCGACGACATCCACGGCGCCCGCCGGAGCGGGCTGCGCGCGGTGCTGCGGCCGCACCCGGACGTGCCCGCGTACGATGTGCGCCCCGACGCGGAGATCGCGCGCCTCCCCGAGCTCGTCCCGCTCGTGGACCGCTGGGGCACGGTGGCCGGCGCGCGAGGGAGGACGGCGAGATGACGACGCGAGAGAGCGAACTGCTGGTCTCGACGGAGTGGCTGGAGGGGCGGCTCGAGCGGCCCGATTTCGTGCTGATCGACTGCGGCGAGGCCGTCGCCTACCGCCGCGCGCACATCGCCGGCGCGGCGGGCCTGCCGCACCCGTACCTCAAGGGGGCGGGCGAGTCGCGGCTGGTGATGCCGCCCGCCGAGTTCGAGGCGCTCGCGCGCTCGCTCGGCATCTCGAACGACACCCCCGTCATCCTCTACGACGACAACGCCTCGCTGCACGCCGCGCGCGTGTGGTGGGTCTTCCGCCTCTACGGCCACCACGACGTCCGCGTGGTCGACGGCGGCTTCAACGCCTGGATCGAGGAGGGGCGGCCCGTCGCCTCCGCGCCGGCCCGGCGCGCAGCCGGAACGTTCACCGCGAAGGTCGACCCGTCGGTGCTGATCACGGTCGACGAGCTGAGGGCGGCGGTCGACGGCGGGAGCGCGCCGTCGATCTGGGACACACGGGCGCCCGACGAGTGGGACGGCTCGAACTCGCGGGGGAACCGGCGCGTCGGCCGCGTCCCGGGCTCGCGCCACCTGGAGTGGCGCGAGCTGATGGAGGGCCCGCCCGCGCGACGCTTCCGTCCGCTCCCCGAGATCCGCGCGACGCTCCAGCAGGCCGGCATCGACCCCGACGCGGAGACCGTCACCTACTGCCAGGCGGGCATCCGTGGCGCCTTCGGGCACTTCGTGCTGACCCTGCTCGGCAACGACCGCGTCCGGAACTACGACGGCTCGATGGGCGAGTGGGCGAACCGGGACGACACGCCTCTGACGCTGGGGTGAGCCCGCCCTCCGCACGCCCCCGGTGCGGAACCTCCGCGAACGCGCCGATGCTCTAGACACGAACGGACACGCGTGCGGGGCCGGAGGTACTGGAATGCCGCCGCGCTGGCTGACCCTCGTCGCCAGCGCTCTGGTGGCGCTCACCCTCCTCGCCGTCCGCGACCTCGTCCAGACCCGCCACTCGATCCGCCGCGTCTACCCCCTGATCGGGCGGATCCGTTATGTCATAGAGAAGGGGGCCCGAGCTCCGCCGGTACATCGTCACGAGCGACCTCGAGGAGCGGCCCTTCAACCGCTCGCAGCGCTCCTGGGTCTACCAGACCGCGAAGGGTGTCAACTCGGACGTCGGCTTCGGCACCCAGCACGACGTGCACCGGCCCGGCTCGTTCCACTTCCTCCCCTCCGCCTTCCCCACGCTCACCGAGGAGGCGCCCGACGGGAGCGACGAGCACGCGATCGGGCCCGACCGCCCGCGCCCGTTCGTCGCGCGCTCCCGTATCAACGTCGCGCCGATGTCCTTCGGCGCGCTCTCCGAAGCCGCGGTGCGCGCGCTCGCGATGGGTGCCACAGAACGCGGCTGCTACATCGACACCGGCGAGGGCGGGCTCTCGCCGCACCACCTCGCTGGCAGCGGCGACGTCGTCTTCCAGATCGGACCGGCGCGCTACGGCGTGCGCACGCCGGACGGGCGGCTCGACTGGGAGCGCCTGCGCGAGATCGGCGCGCACCCGCAGCTGCGCGCGATCGAGATCAAGGCTCAGTCAGGGCGCCGAGGGTGGCACCGGCGCGGCGCCGCTCTCGCTCACCGACCACATGGGCGTGCCGCTGCACGACGCGCTCGTGATCGTCGACGACGCCTACCGCCACCACGGGTCGCGCGATCGCGTGACGTTCATCGGCGCGGGGCGCGTGATCACGGGCGCGGACGCCGCGTACGCGATGGCGCTGGACGCGGACCTCGTGTGCATCGGGCGCGGCTTCCTCTTCGCGATCGGCTGCATCCAGGCGCTGCGCTGCCACACGAAGGAGTGCCCGACCGGGGTCGCGACCCAGAGCCGCTGGCGCCAGCGCGGCCTCGTGCCGGTGGAGAAGCGCGGGCGCGTCGCGAACTACGGGCGGGCGGTGCGCGAGGACCTGATGGTCGTCACGCGCTCGCTCGGCCTGCGCTCGCCCGGCGAGCTGCGGCGCGAGCACGTGGAGGTGGTCGTCGACATCGGCCGCCGGATGCGGGTGAGCGAGCTGTACCCGTACCCGCCGCTCGCGCTGCAGGTCGCGGACCTGGACGCGGCGCGCGCGGCGCGGCTCGCCGGGTAGCGCGCGCCGCCGCCGGCCGCTCGCCGCT
>VGNK01000144.1 GCA_016866055.1 Chloroflexota bacterium
TGACGCAGCTCGCGGCGGCCGGGCGCGTGCTCGGCGAGGCCGAGCGCGACCCCGCCGCGTGGGCCGCGGCCGGCGCGCCCTGGGTGACGCTCGAAGCGGTCGAGAGCGGCGTGCTCGCGACCGACGCGGGGCGCGCGCGCTATCACGTGCTCGACGTGCGCGAGCCGCTCGAGTGGGAGGTGGGCCACGTCCCCGGCGCGAATCTGATCTCGCTCGGCGCGCTACGCGAGCGCGTCGCCGAGGTGCCGCGCGATCGCGAGATCGCGGTGATCTGCGAGGCCGGCGTGCGCAGCGCCTCGGCCGCGAGCCTGCTGCAGGCTGCGGGATACGATCGGATCGTGAACGTCTCCGACGGCACGGCGGGCTACCGGCGGGCCAACCACCCGCTCGAGCACACCGCGGCGCCCAACGACGAGGACGACGAAGAGGAAGAGGGGACACCATGATTACCCGCGAGGACGGCGACGCCCGCCCCGCGCTCTCGCGCCGCGCGCTGCTGCGCGGCGCCACCGTCGGCGCCGGCGCCCTCGCGGCGGCCGCGCTCGTCGGCTGCACCGACGCCGGCGCCGAGTCGGGCCTGATCGCCCGGCTCTCGTACAACACCGCCTCGGGCGGCGGCGTGAACCTCAAGATGATGCCGGACCCGATGACCGGCCGGCCGACCGTGCCGATGCTCGAGGTGTTCAGCTTCGACCGCAACTACGCGTTCTGCCGCGTCGAGACGAACCCGCAGGCGTTCAAGATGAAGACCTTCGCCCTGGGCGAGGTGACGATCCAGCCCAACGAGTTCTTCATGTCGATGCACGTGACGCAGATCGACAAGTGGGAGATCTCGACGAAGGACGGCAAGCCTACGGTCACCATGCGCGGCGGGCTCGACTGCGCGACCGAGGTCGGCAAGGCGGCGTCCCGGCTCGGCAGCCGCGAGGTCGCCGAGCACGCGACGTTCCTGGTCGAGGCGGTCGACGGGGGCATCGGCGGGGGCAAGGCCGGCGACCGCTTCGCGTTCACCGCGTTCTTCAACGAGAAGGAGGCGCCGGTGAACTACAAGATCTTCGGCAAGGAGTTCACGTTCACCGGCGAGATGGTGGCCGGCGAGATCACGATCCTCGACCCGAAGGCCTAGCGAGCTCCGCGAGCAGCTTCTTCGGCGCCACCATGCGGTAGGCGTCCTCGACGATCTCCGCGAGCTCGTCCCAGTCCTGATCGACGTCGACGTAGACGCCAAGCCAGCCGCGGTGCCCGACGTAGGGCGGGCGGAAGAAGCGCCCGCGGTCGGCCTCGACGAGCGCCTCCTGCGCGCCCGGCGGCGCCGCGCGCCAGAAGGCCACGCGGTCGTGATGTTGGTGGTCCGAGAAGGTCGCGAACTGGCGCTTCCCCTGGACGAACCAAGCGGGCTCGCCGTGGCTCAGGCGCTCGGTGGCGCCTGGGAGCGCGAGGCAGACCGCGCGGAGGCGGTCGAGCGGTGAGCCGGCCATCGGCGATCCCTCTGTCCCTGTCCGCGAGCCGCGCGGGCGTGGCGCTGCGGGCGGCGCCTTCCGAGCGTAGGCTCCCGGGAGGGGCGCCGTCGCGGCGACCGAGGCAACGGCGAGGGGGACGCGGTGCCGGCACGCGTCGTGATCTGCGGGGGCGGCGTGATCGGCGCGGCCATCGCGTACGAGCTCGCGCGCCGCGGCACCCCGCCCGTGATCGTGGAGTCGGACGGGGTCGCCTCAGGGGCGAGCGGCGCCGCGGCCGGGATCCTGACGCCGCCCCCGCCGGGCACCGAGGCGGACGCGCTCGACGCCCTGCGGCGGCTCGGCTTCGACGGCCACGCCCGGCTCGCGGACTCCCTCCCCGTGGAGTCCGGCATCGACTACGGCTACCAGCACACCCCGCGCCTGGTGCTCGCCACCACCCCGCTCGAGGAGCGCGCCCTGCGCGAGACCGCGGCCGCGCTCGCCGCCGCCGGGCACGACGCGCGCTGGCTCCCCGCGCACGAGGTGCGCGCGCTCACCGGGTGGGTGGACCGCGGTGCGAGCGGGGGCGTGCAGGTCGAGCCCTCGGCGCAGGTCGACCCGTACCGCTACACCCTCGCGCTCGTGACGGCGGCGGAGCGGCGGGGGGCCACGGTGCGCAGCGGGCGGGTCGAGGGGCTCGTGCGCGACGGGGGTCGCGTGACCGGCGTGCGCGTGAGCGGCGCCGTGCTCCCCGCGGACGCGGCCGTGATCGCGATGGGGCCGTGGTCGGCCGACGCGGCGCGGTGGCTCGGTCTGCCGGTCCCGGTCGAGCCGCTGAAGGGGCAGATCGTGAAGGTGCGGCCGCCACACGCGCTCCCGGCGTTCAGTTTCGGGCACGGCGGCAACTACGCGATCACGAAGGAGCGCGGCCTCGTCTATCTCGGCACGACCGAGGAGCGCGTCGGCTTCGACCGCTCGACGACGCCGGAGGCGCGGGAGGCGATCCTCGCGTGGGGCCTCGGATTCGCCTCGGTGCTCGAGCGCGCGGAGCTCGTCGAGCAGACCGCGTGCCTGCGCCCGCTCTCGGCGGACGGCATGCCGATCATGGGCGCGGTCCCCGGCGTCGGCGGCGCCTTCCTCGCCACCGGGCACGGACGCCAGGGCATCCTGATGTCGCCCGCCACCGGCCGCGCGCTCGCCGACCTCGTCCTCGACGGGCGGACCGACTGCCTCGACCTCGCCCCGTTCGACCCTGCGCGCTTCCTCCGCGGGGGCCGCTGAGCCCGACGCGGCGGGGCTAGGACGCGGGCGGCCGCGGCTCGCTCAGCTCGATCATCACGTTGCCGTTGCTCGCCGGGTGGATCCACGCCGTGTGCGGCGACTCCGGCTCGAGCGTCACGCGCAGCCCCGCCGCCTTCGCCTGCTTCACGGCCTCGGCGATGCTGTCGACGCGCACGCCGATCAGGTAGATGCCCTCGCCGCCGGGGTAGGCGTCGCCCGCACGCATCTTCATGAAGCGCGCGAGCGCGCTCTCCGGGTTGCTCGGCTGCACGACCTCGATCACGTTCTGGCCGCCGATGCCGAGCATGGCGCCCTTGAAGCCCCAGCGCTGCTCGCGCACCTCGCTCGTCTGCTCGAGCCCGAGGCCCTCGCAGTAGCGCCTGATCGTCGCCTCGATGTCGTTCGTGGCCACCGAGAAGTACTGCAGGCCCGTCGTCGCCATCGTCCCCTCCCTCGCACGCCGGTCGCGGCCGTGCGAAGTATGCAGGACGCGCCCGCGGCCGCGGGAGGGCCGTGTCTCGGACGGGCGCCGGCCGCCATCGGGCGGCCACGTCTCGGCCGACGGCGCTCGAGCGGCCGTGCGGTCTGTTCCTCGAGGCGGTCAATACGCGCCGGCGAACGAGCCCCCGAGGAACACGAGGGTGGAACCTCGGGCTCCGTCCGCACCGCGCCCTCAGGAAGCGCGCGCCCAGACCGATCCGAACCTAAGATCCCCCCCCGGAGGGGTGCCCGAGTGGTTGAAGGGAGCGGTCTTGAAAACCGTCGTGGCGCAAGCCACCGTGGGTTCGAATCCCACCCCCTCCGCCGCGCCCTGAGCGCACACCGACGGCGGATGCCCCCCGGCGCCGCCGCGCACGTAGGATCCGTTCGTGCGGCGCAGGTGCGTCGGGCGGGTCGCGAGCGGCTGGAGCGAACGCGTGACGGGTGATCACGCGCGCGGCGCGCGGGCCGCCCGATGAGATTCGGCCTCTTCGGCGGGCCCTCGCGCGGCGCCCACCCGGACGACGCCGCCGCCTACGCCGCCTACCTCGACGCCGTGGTCGAAGCCGAAGCCCTCGGCTTCACCGGCGTCTACCTCGTCGAGCACCACTTCACCGGGCGCGGCCAGCCGTCGGCCTCGCTCGCGCTGCTCGCCCACCTCGCCGCGCGCACGCGCACGATGCGGCTCGGCACGGCCGTCGTCGTCGTCCCCTGGCACCACCCGCTGCTGCTCGCGGAGCAGGCCGCCACCGTCGACGTGCTCTCCGGCGGCCGCTTCGACCTCGGCGTCGGGCGCGGCTACCGCGACTACGAGTTCCGCGGCTTCGGCATCGACGCGGCGGAGGCCGCCGAGCGCTTCGACGAGGCGATGGCGGTGCTGCGCCTGGCGTGGACGGCCGGGGGGCGCTTCTCGCACCACGGCCGCCACTGGCGCTTCGAGGACGTGCTCGTGGAGCCGGCGCCGGTGCAGCGGCCGCACCCGCCGCTCTGGATGGGCGCCGCGAGCCACCGCTCGATCGAGCGCGCCGCCCGCGAGGGGTACCGCCTCTTCCTCGACCAGGTCGGCACGTTCGAGCAGACCGCGGCGCGCGGCGCCGCCTACCGCGCGGCGAAGCAGGCGGCCGGGTTCGCGTCGTCGCAGGACGACGTCGCGGTGACGCGCGGTCTGCGCATCGCGACCTCCCGCGCGGAGCGCGACGCGCTCGTCGAGCGCCAGCTCGCGACGCTCACGTTCCTCGCCGACGCGTCGGCCCCGCCGCGACCGGACGGCCCCACGAACCCCTTCTACTCGCCGCCGCAGACGCGCCGCGAGACCGTCGAGGCCGGCGCGATCATCGGCACCCCCGACGAGTGCATCGAGCGGCTCGGGCGCCTGCGCGCGGGCGGCATCGAGCGCGTGCTGTTCAGCGGCGCGACCCTCGAGGAGCTGCGGCTCTTCGCGCGCGAGGTCATGCCGGCGTTCGGCTGAGCGAGGCGCCGCTCGAAACCGTTGCGACGCGGCTTGTCAGACGTTCGGTGGCCTGACATGCTCCGCCCCCCAGTGGTGAGTGCTCGCGCAGGCGGGGTGCGTTGCTCAGATACATCATCCGGCGAGTCGTGAACTCGCTCCCCGTCCTCGTGATCGTCTCGGCCCTCGCGTTCATCGGGCAGCAGCTGGTCCCCGGCGACCCCATCCTCGCCGCGCTCGGGCAGGGCGAGGTCGCTGCGCTCGAGGCGCTCGGCCCCGAGGCGATCGAGGCGAAGCGCCGCGAGCTGGGCCTCGACCGCCCGCTCCCCGTGCAGTACGTGAGCTACGTGGGCCGCCTGCTGCAGGGCGACCTCGGGAAGTCGTTCCGCACGCGCGAGAACGTGAAGGACATGATCGCGCAGCGCCTCCCGGTCAGCATGAAGCTGAACGTGATCACGTTCACCTCGAACGTGCTGATCGGGCTCCTGCTCGGCGTGATTGCCGCGCTGCGCCCGGGCGTCCCGGACTTCCTGGCCACCACCTGGGCCGTGATGGGCGTCGCCACGCCCAACTTCTGGGTGGCGATCCTCTTGATCCTTGTCTTCGCGGTCTGGCTCGGCTGGCTGCCGACCTCCGGCTGGGTCGATCCGTTCGACGATCCCGTCCGGTCGATCAGGTTCCTGATCCTGCCGGTGCTCGCGAACGGCTTCTTCGGCTCGGCGACGATCATGCGGCAGACGCGCTCGGCGATGCTCGAGGTGCTCCGGCAGGACTACATCACGACGGCGCGGTCGAAGGGGCTGCGCGAGCAGCAGGTCGTGATCCGGCACGCGATGAAGAACGCGATGCTCCCGGTGTGGACGGTGATCGGGCTCTCGATCGCGGGGCTCATCGGCGGGAGCGTGTTGATCGAGCGCGTCTTCGCGATCCCCGGCGTGGGGCGCATGGCGATCGAGGCGACGAACTCGCGAGACTTCCCGGTGATCCAGGCGGTCGTGATGATCTCGACCGCCGCGATCGTAGCGGCGAACCTGATCACGGACATCGTGTACGGCTACCTGGATCCGCGGATCCGATATGACTGATCGACGCTCGGGCGGGGCGGGTTAAGCGCGATGGCAGCGGGCGAGCAGGGCCTCATCATCCCCACGGCCGGGCGGCGCCGCGCGGGGCTCCTCGGCGTGGTCGTGCGCTTCGTGTCGGACCCCAAGGCCGCGGTCGCGACCGCGCTGCTCGGCTTCTTCATCGTCGTCGCGATCTTCGCTCCCGTGATCGCCCCGTACGGCGAAGATCAGCACGACAAGACCGCGAGCCTCGTGCAGCCGTCGCGCCAGCACTTCCTCGGCACCGACCGGCTGGGGCGCGACATCTTCAGCCGCATCATCTACGGCGCCCGCGTCTCGGTGCGCATCGGGCTGATCTCGGTAGGGGTCGCCGCGGCCGTCGGCATCCCGATCGGGCTCGTCTCCGGCTACGCGGGCGGCTGGATCGACGAGACGATCATGCGCTTCGTGGACGCCTGGATCGCGTTCCCGAACCTCATCTTCCTGCTGTTCGTGATCGCGATCCTCGGTCCGGGCGTGACCAACGTGATGGTCGCGATCGGGTTGAACTCGTTCCCGATCTACTCGCGGTTGATCCGCGCCTCCACGCTCTCGCTGCGCGAGCGCGAGTACGTGATGGCGGCGCGCTCCACGGGCGCGAGCTCGGGCCGCATCCTGCAGCGCCACATCCTCCCGAACGCGGTCCAGCCGATCATCGTGCAGGCCTCGCTCGCGCTCGGCTCGGCCGTGCTCGCGGAGTCGGGGCTGAGCTTCCTCGGGATCGGCATCAAGCCGCCGACGGCGACGTGGGGCGTGATCATCGCGGACGGCTTCGCGCTGATCCGCGTGAACCCGTGGATCTCGATCGCGCCGGGGGTGGCGATTGTGCTCTTCGTACTCTCGGTCAACCTGATGGGCGACCGGCTGCGAGACGTGATGGATCCTCGGCTGAGGGGGGCGCGATAAGCAGGATTCGTCGGACGTAGTTCTGGTGGGTTTCGGTCAACCCAGGGTGCACCGGACCCGGGAGGGTGTCGGGCCGGCAGGCAGAGGAAGCTGAATCGATGGAGAGTAACTACTGGGTTCGTGGCACCGCCCGCCGCTACTCGCGGCGGAGCGTGTTGCGTGGGGCGGCGCTCGGCGCGGCGGGCCTGGCG
>VGNK01000145.1 GCA_016866055.1 Chloroflexota bacterium
TCGACGCGGTGCGGCGCCTGCGCGGCGGCTCGGCGTCCGCGGTGCACGCGCTCGCAGTGGTGGACGCGGCGGGACGCCGGCACGCGCTCGTGCTGCGGCGCTACCTGCGCACCGACTGGCTCGCCGAGGAGCCCGCCCTCGCCGAGAAGGAGGCGCGCGTGCTGCGCGCGCTGGCGGCGACGGACCTCCCCGCGCCACGCGTGCTCGCGCACGACGCCGACGGCGCGCGGGCGGGCGCGCCAGCGGTGCTCATGGAGCGAATGCGCGGTCGCATCGACCTGTCCGCGGAGCGGCTGGAGTCCGGGATCCCCGCGATGGCCGGGCTGCTCGCGCGCATCCACGCGCTCGCATGCGAGCCGCTGCCGCGCCTCCAGCCCTACCGCGCCTGGCACGACCCTGAGACCGCGCGCCCCCCGGCGTGGACGCGCACGCCCGAGGCGTGGCAGCGGCTCGTGCGCGCGGATCGCGCGCCGCTCCCCCCGCACGAGCCGGTCCTGCTCCACCGCGACTACCACCCCGGGAACGTCCTGTGATCGCGCGGGCGCATCACGGGGGTGACCGACGGGGTGAACGCCTCGTGCGGGCCGCGCGGGGTCGACGTCGGCCACCGCCGGCTCAACCTCGCGCGGACGGCGGGCGTCGCCGCGGCCGAGCGGTTCCGCGTGGCGTACGAGCGCGCGAGCGGGCGGTGCTCGACGGCGGCACGCGGAGCATCGACCTTTCACAGGACCATGACGCGGGACGCACCGACCTCACGGCCGCGATCATCGCGCGGCGCCTGACGAGTACGCGGAGCTCGTCGCCACGCGGGCCCGGGCGACGCCTTCACCGCCCCGCCGCGGTGCGATGAGCGCGGTGGCGCGAGCGCCCGGGGGCCTAGCGCCGGCCGGCGCGCGCCGAGGCCCGCTCCTTCAGCAGCCGCTCGATCGTCCGGTAGTCGCCGTCGCTGATCTTGTGGAGGTTGCCGCGGAAGGCCATCCCGAGCTTCTTCGGGCCGAGCTTGCGGGTCTTGTCGAGCAGGTCGGTGATCTGCCGGACGTCGACGTACTCGCCCTGCGGCGGGACGACCACCGGCCTCGTCTTGATGCGGTAGGGGAAGTCCTCGTCGGGCTTTCCCTCGGAGGCGAGGCAGATGTCCTTGTGGTCCTCGTACGCCTGGCCGGTCACCTCGACGATGCCGCCGAACTGCACGTCCCCCGTCAGGTAGTAGACGAGGCGGTCGCCGGGGCCCATCTGCGCGGACTCGCGCTTGCGGCTGGACTTGAACGCGCAGAGGTCGAAGCCGCGCTTGCGCAGCGTCTCGAAGTTCTCGGGGGATCCGACCACGATCCAGGGCTGCATGGGGTCCTCCTTCGCGACTCGCGGCGCCCTGCAGGATATCGAACGCGGGAGGCGGCGGCCCCCGCAGTCGAGCGGGGCCGGCAAAGCAAACGGGCCCCGGATGGGGCCCGTCGTGGGTGCGCTCGGGAGGCGCCTACGCGCAGGGTCGCGGCGTGCCCGGGTTCGCGGCCGTCTGGAACGAGGAGCCGCACGCGCACGCGGCGACCGCGTTCGGGTTGTAGATCGTGAAGCCGGACTTCATCAGGTCCTCGACGTAGTCGATCTCGGCGCCCGAGATCATGCGGATCGAGTCCGTGTCGACGACCACGCGGACGCCGCTCTCGGTCTCGACGACGCGGTCGTCCGCGTCGGCCGCGTCCGCGATCGCCATCCCGTACTGGTAGCCGGAGCAGCCGCCGCCGACCACGAAGAGCCTGAGCATGCCCTCGGCGTGCCCGCGCTCGGCGAGGAGCTGCCTGGCGCGCGAGGCCGCGCGCTCGGTGATCGTGACGATCGGGGTGAGGGACGGCGCCGGCGCCAGCGGCTTCTTCGTGATCGGCGCGCCCATCCCAGGAATCGAGGTCATCGAGTTGCCCTTTCGGTCGTCCGGGCCCCGCGTCGGGGGTCCCGGGTCTCGCGCGCTGATTATACGGAGGCGCCGGAAGGCCGTCGAACCGAGCCGCGGCCCACCGGGCGCGCACCGACCGCTCGCACGTCGTATCCGCAGAGGAAATCGTGCGGCACCTCCTCGCGCGCGAGCGCGCGCACGCTCGCGTCGAGCACCGTCTCGAGCATGCGGCGGTCGTGGTCGCAGGCGCCGTCCGCCTCGCTGAAGTGGCCGCCGAAGCGTGAGCAGGGGCAGCCGCGGCCCAGCAGGCGCACCGCGTCCTCGCCGTGCACCTCCACCTCGAAGTCGAGGCCCTCGTCGCCCATCAGCGCGGCCGCCGAGCGGGCGCGCTCGGCGAGCGTGGCGCCCGTCACCTGCGGTGCGTACTCCCGCGCGATGCGCTCCGCCATCTTCTCGAAGACGAGCGCCGCGATTTCGTCGCCGCGGCGGCCCGTGGTCTCCGCCGGACGGAGCCCCACGATCTCCTCAAGCAGGCGGTGCGTCAGGCGCACGTAGTGGTGCGCGAAGAGCTCCTCACCGGCCTCGGTGAGCGTGAACAGGTAGCGCGGCCGCCCGGTGCGGCCCCGCGCCTGCGACACCGACACGTAGTCGTCGCGCAGCAGGACGTCGAGGTGGCGGCGCACGGTCGCCCCCGTCAGCCCGAGCTCCGCCGCGAGCTCATCGACGGAGACGCCCCCGCCGCGGCGGCGAAGGATGCCGAGGATGGACTGCCGCGTGCCCTCGAGCCGGCCGGAAGGGGTCGTCATGGCCCGAGGATAGCAGGTTTTCCACGTTTAGCACCGAATAACGTGCAAAACTCGCCGGACCGCGGGGCTGGCGCCGGCCACGAGGGGCGACCGGCTCACGGCGTCGCGCGGGAGGCCGGCGGTATGCTCGTCGACATGGCGGACGCGCGCAGCGATCGCGACGGGGGCGGACTGCAGGCCGGCCGGGCCGACCCCGGACGCCGGATCTACCTCGACCACGCCGCGACCACCCCGGTGGACCCGCTCGTCGTCGAGGCGATGCTCCCGTATCTGCGCGAGCAGTGGCACAACCCGTCGTCGATCTACGTCGAGGCGCAGCGCGCACATCACGCCCTCGAGGAGGCGCGCGCGACGGTGGCGCAGGCGATCGGTGCCACGCCGGAGGAGTTGATCTTCACCTCCGGCGGCTCGGAGTCTGACAACCTGGCACTGCGCGGCGTGCTCGCCGCCTCCGCGCGTCGCGGGCGTCACCTCGTGACATCCGCGGTCGAGCACCACGCCGTCCTCGACGTCGTCGAGCAACTCGAGCGCGACGGCACCGCCGAGGTCACCGTGGTCCCGGTCGGCGCCGACGGCCGCATCGATCCTGCGGAGGTGGAGGCGGCGGTTCGCGACGACACGGTGCTCGTCTCGGTGATGCACGCCAACAACGAGGTCGGCGCGCTCAACGACGTCGCCGCGATCGCGCGGCGCGTGCGCGAGCGCAACCCGCGCACCGCGGTGCACACCGACGCGGTGCAGACGGCGGCGCACATGGGCGTGCACGTCGACCGGCTGGGGGTGGACCTCCTGACGTTCGCGGCGCACAAGCTCTACGGCCCGCGCGGGGCGGGCGCGCTGTACGTGCGCAGCGGCACGGCGCTGCAGCCGCAGATCCTCGGGGGCGGCCAGGAGCGGCGGATGCGCGCCGGCACCGAGAACACCCCGGCGATCGTGGGGTTTGCGCGCGCGGTCCAGCTCGCCGCCGAGCGCCGCGAGGCAGATCTCGCGCACGAGCGCGCGCTGCAGGCGCGGCTGCTCGAGGAGCTGCCACGCCGCGTGCCGATGCTCGCGATCACCGGGCCGCGGCGCATCGCGGACCGGCTCCCCGGCAACGTCTCCTGCGTGGTCGCCTTCGTGGAGGGCGAGTCGATCCTGCTTGCGCTCGACCTCGCCGGCGTCGCCGCGTCGTCCGGCTCCGCCTGCACCACGGGCTCGGTGGAGCCGAGCCACGTGCTCGTGGCGATGGGCCTCCCGCCGGAGCTCGCGCGCGGCTCGCTGCGCTTCACGCTGGGCCGCATGAACAGCGCGGCCGACGTCGAGCGGCTGCTCGACGTCCTGCCGCCGATCGTCGAGCGCCTGCGCGCGCTCTCACCCGTGCCCACCGACCGGGTACCGGTGGAGTACCGGCCGTGGCTCGACCCGGAGCCCATCCGCGGCTAGTGTGTGCCGCGATCACGCGGCGGGGGCGGCCCCCCTCGAACCGGGGAACGCGATGACGACCGAGCACGACGTCCAGCTTCGCCACCCGCTGCTGCAAGGGCGCGAGGACGTGGCCTCCCTCGACCTCGAGGAAGAGGTGCGCAAGAACGTCCTCGTCACCTCGGTCGACGGGATCCTGAACTGGGCGCGCGCCTCGTCGCTCTGGCCCGCGATGTTCGGGCTCGCCTGCTGCGCGATCGAGATGATCGCCAGCGCGACCTCGCGCTACGACATCGCGCGCTTCGGCTCGGAGGTCTTTCGTGCCTCGCCGCGGCAGGCCGACCTCATGATCGTCGCGGGCACCGTGACCTGGAAGATGGCGCCGGTCGTGCGGCGGATCTACCTGCAGATGGCCGACCCGAAGTGGGTGATCTCGATGGGCGGGTGCGCCATCATGGGCGGCCCCTTCGCCTACGCGTACTCGGTGCTGCCGGGCGTGAACCTCATCACCCCGGTGGACGTCTACGTCCCGGGCTGCCCTCCGCGTCCCGAGTCGCTCCTGCAGGGGCTCATGATGCTGCAGGACAAGATCAGGCACTTCGAGGTGACGGGGCAACGCGAGCGCCCGGAACCGAACGGCGATTTCGCGGCGTACCTCCCCGACGGCGACCCGATCCGCCGCGAGCTCGAGTCGCTCTTCCCGCCGTTCGCGGGACTCGACGACCCGCAGCGGCGCACCGGCGGCGTGCCGCTCAGCTCGCTCCTCACGCGCTAGTGCGGCGCCCGGCGCGGGCGTTCGCCCGCGCGAGCGACGCGGAGGCGCGCGTCAGGCCTGAAACAGCAACTCGAACACCAGGTAGAAGATCACGAGCAGCACGAGCCCGGTGATCAGCGCGCCGCGGATCGAGTCGAACGGCGCCTTGGTCCACCCCGGCGCGTAGCCGGCGAAACGACCGAGCGCGTCGAGCTCGATCGCGCCGGCGACGACGACGAAGATCACCCAGTACGCGAGCAGCGAGTCGTTCGAGGCCTGCGCCACGAAGTGGGAGGACCCGGCGAGATGGCTCGTCGCGCCCATGAAGAAGAGGAGCGGGATGGAGAAGAGCGTGTTCGCGCGCGATGCCAGCAGCGCGCGCCGGGCGGCCGCCGGCGCCCCGGGATCCGCCTCGCCCCCCTCGGAGACACGCCGAGCCGATCCGATCACGATCCGCTGCGCCGGCCAGATCACCAGCCACACGTTGCTGAACATCACGATGCCGAGGATCGCGGCGGTCGCGATCGAGGTGCCCGCGGGGCTGGTGAAGTAGTCGCGGGTGAACTGCTCGTTGAAGCCGAGGATGAGCAGCCCCGTGAGCAGCGTGAGCGCGGCGCCCCAGCGGAACCACCAGAGCGCGCGCCACGTAATCTTCTGGAGCGCCTCGGACCGCGCCTGCGCGCCCATCTCGACGAACGCCGGGACCTGCACGAAGTTGAAGTAGTAGAGCAGACCGATCCACATGATGCCGGCGAGGAAGTGGAGCCATCGCGCAAGGAACGCGTAGCCACCCTGGGTGAAGATCTCCATCGACGACGCCCTCCCGCACGAGTCGTTCGCGAGCGGGCGGAGGCTACCACATATGTTGATCGCGGTACGAGGATCGAGCGCGTGAGCAGTTCGCCCGCTCACCGCACGGTGAGCGTGCCCTCCATCCCGAGCTGTGCGTGGCCGGCCACCGAGCAGTAGAAGCGATACTCCCCGGGAACGGTGACGCGGATCCGAACCGCCGCCGACCTGCCGCCGTCGAGCGCGATGTGCACGTCGGAGCGCTGGTTGGACATGCGGCCCCCCGCGCGCACGACCGCCAGCTCCGCGGGAAGCGTGTCCACGGTGAAGTCGTGCGTGATCGTCCCGCGGTTCTCGAGCCGCAGCTCGGTGACCTCGTCGATCCGCAGCTCGAGGCCGCCCGGCGCGTAGGAGATGTCGCGCATGGTCAGCGAGCGGGTGGCGGAGGCAGGCCCGAGATCGGCGGCGCCCGGCGCCGGAGCGGGCGCCTGCTCGCCGGGCCCGCCGCACGCGACACCGAGCACCCATGCGAGCAGGCCGGCGACGAGCGGCGCGGAGCGCGACACCGCGGCCTCGCCTTCGGGTTGATCACGAGCGGTGGTACCCGCAAGGTAGCATCCGGTGCGGACGCGACCCGCGCTCGAACAGCCACCACGCCAAGCAGCCCCACGGAGGAGGAGACGAGTGATTCGTGACGCGATCGAGAAGCTGATCCGGCCCGCCGAGCTGGGCCATGCCCATTGCGACCTCCCCTGCGGCGTCTACGACCCGGCGCAAGCGCGCGTCGAGGCCGAGTCCGTGCGGGCGATCCAGGAGCGCTACCAGAAGGCCGAGCAGTTCAAAACCCCCGGCGAGACCGTCGAGGACTACAAGGCGCGATGCCTCGCGATCAAGGAGCTGCGCGCCGACATGGTGAAAGAGCACCTCTGGGTGCTCTGGACCGACTACTTCAAGCCCGAGCACCTCGCGAAGCACGCGCAGCTGCACGACCTCTTCTGGAAGGCGACCAAGGAGGCCGGCCTCGCGAAGAAGTCGCAGGACCCGGCGCAGGGCAAGAAGCTGCTCGACGCGATCGCCGAGATCGACAAGATCTTCTGGGAGACGAAGAAGGGCTAGCCACCCGGCGCTGCAAGGAGACGCGATGGGCCGGAGGCGGTCGTCGGCGCGGGCGCGACGCGCGCCCGCCTCCGCGCGTGCGGCGGCGGGC
>VGNK01000146.1 GCA_016866055.1 Chloroflexota bacterium
GCGCGGCTCGCGCACGGGCGTTACGGGGTCGCGCGGCGGCTCGACGCCGATCCCGCGTTCGCGGTGCTGCGCGAGAGCGTCACCGCGGACATCGAGCGGCTGACGCGCGCGGACCGCAACGAGCGCCTGGACTACGCGGTGACGCTCGCGGGCCGGTGGCCGCGGGAGCGTGCGGCCGTGCTCGCGACGATCGATCTCTGGCGCGAGTGGTGGCGCGACGCGCTGCTCGACGCCGCCGGGGTGCAGGCCGCGCACGCCGCCGCACCGCACGCGACCGCGTTCGCGCCGCCGGAGGCGCTGCGCGCGCTGCAGGCGGTGCAACGCACCTGCGATCACCTGTTGCAGAACACGAACGCGCAGCTCGCGATCGAGGTGATGATGCTCGATCTGCCGTTGCGCGCTGGAGAGGAGGCCCGCGCGGCGGCGGCGCCGTAGGGCGCCCGCACCGCTGCGCGGGACCAGCGATGGACAACGTGGTGGGGGTCCGCTTCATCGAGGCCGGCCCCATCAGCTACTGCAGCCCCGGGGGCCACGATCTCGGTGTCGGGGACTACGTGATCGTGGGGACGGACCGCGGCGAGCGGCTCGGCTGGGTCGTCGTGGCGCCGGACCAGGTGGTCTCCGCCACGGTGGAGGGCCCGCTGCGCGTGATCGCGCGGATCGCGAGCGAGGAGGATGTCGACGCGTGGCGCGCGCGCAAGCGCCAGGCGCAGGAGGACATCGGCCGCGCGCAGGCGTTCGCGACGCGCTCTGATCCCCGCCTGCGCGTCGCGAGCATCGGGTACGACCTGGCGGGGGAGCACGGCGAGCTCCAGTACGTCGCCGGTGATCGCGTCGAGCACGACTGGTTCAGCCGCCAGTTCGCGGAGTTGCTCGGGGTGCGCGACCTGCGCGTGGAGCAGGTCGGGGACCGGGACCGCGCGAAGGCGGTGGGCGGGCTCGGGCAGTGCGGACGTGCGCTCTGCTGCTCGACGTGGATGACGTCGTTCCCGCAGATCTCGATCCGGATGGCCAAGGACCAGGACCTCTCGCCGAACCCCTCGAAGATCTCCGGGGTGTGCGGTCGGCTGCTGTGCTGCCTCGCGTTCGAGGTCGAGGCCTACCGCGAGCTGCGCGGGGACCTGCCGAAGGTGGGGAAGCGCGTGACCACCCCGGTGGGGCGCGCGAAGGTGCTCTCGGTGAACACGCTCAAGCAGCTCGTGCGACTGCGTTTCGACGAGACCGGCGAGGTGGTCGAGATGGGTGCCGACGAGCTGCGCGCGCAGTACGGCACCGCGGTGCGGCCCGAGGAGCTGGAGGCGACGGTCGAGGAGCCGCGGCGTCAGAAGGAGCGGCGCATCCGCGAGACGACGATCGCAGTGCTCGAGCCGGTGGGCGCGGGGGCGGTGGGCGCGGGAGCGCTGAACGGCGAGGACGGCGAGGACGGCGAGGCCGCGGAGGGCGCCGACGGCGAGGGGCCCGAGGCGGCGAGCGGTGAGGAGCCGCGCCGCCGTCGACGGCGGGGGCGCCGCGGCGGGCGCCGTCGGCGGCGCGGGGGCGAGGGCGGCGGATCCGAGGACGGCGGAGCCGAGCGCGGCGGCGCGGGCGCCGAGGGCCGCGAGCCGGCGGACTAGCCGCGGTCCCGTCGCCGGCGGGCGGTGCGTGGGAAGGGGCGACGGCGATGACGAGCCAGCATTCGCGCGTCGAGCCGGGGCCACGAGTCGACCCCGAGTGGCTGGCGGCGCACCTCCAGGATCCGGACCTCGCGCTCCTGCACATCGGGACTGAGCGCGCGGAGTACGAGCGCGGGCACCTGCCGGGCGCGGTCTGGGCGCACGGCTACGACGACTTCACCGCGGAGCGGGGCGGCGTGCGCGCGCTCGTGCCGCTCGCGGGCGAGATCGAGGCGACGCTCGGCCGGCTCGGGATCGATGGCGGCAAGCGCGTCGTCTTCTACGCGTCCGCGAAATCGATGTGGCCGTCGCGGGGCTACTGGGTGATGCGGTACTACCGGTGGCCGCGCGTCCACATCGCCGATCGCGCGCTCGGCGCGCTCGAGCGCGCCGGGCTCCCGCTGGCGATCGCGGAGGCGAAGCCGGCGCCGGTGACCTGCCGCGTGGGGGAGCCCGACCCGTCGGTGCTCGCGACCGTCGAGGACGTCGCAGCGGTCGCATCGGGCGGGCGGGGCGCGCGCGTGGTCGACTGTCGCACGGACGCGGAGTGGGTCGGCGAGAGCACCGGAGCGCACGAGGCGCCGCGCAAGGGGCGCATCCCGCGCGCGGTGCACCTGAACTGGGAGAAGCTCGTCGACGACGACGGCCGCTTCCTCGCGCCGGAGCGGCTGCGCTCGCTCTACGCCGTGGCCGGGGTCGACGGCTCGATCCCCGTCTTCCCGTACTGCGGCGGCGGCATCCGCTCCGCGGCGTCGTGGTTCGCGATGTACGAGATCCTCGGCTGGCGGCTCGCGAGGAACTACGACGGCTCATGGGCCGAGTGGGCGCGCCGCGAGGATCTGCCCGTGGAACGCGGGTAGCGGTCGATCGCGGCGCCGCTACGCAGGGAACGCCGCGTCGATCTGGCGGGTGTGCTCCTCGAGGTGATCGATGTGGGCCTGCACCTGCTGGCGGAGCGAGCGGCGGCCGTCGCGGGGGTGCCCGCCGGGGCGGCCCCAGGAGGCATCGGGAGTCGTCGAGAGCAGCTCGACGGTCGGAGCGATCAGCTCGCGCAGGGCCTCGACCGCGCGCGAGGCGTCGAGCCGGAGCCACCCCTCGGCCTCGATCTCCGCCTCCTCATCCCACGCGGGGCGGACGGGGTCCGTCATCCAGGTGATCATGTAGATGAAGCCGCCGTTGTGCCGCGCGTAGCTCAGCATGTGCGCGAGCACGCGCGACGGGGCCCAGTCGCCCCCCGCCGGCGCGCGATGGAAGTGCGCGCCCGGGTGGCGGCGCAGCACCGCCTCCACGCGATCGGGGACGGTCGCGAGCGCGTCGACGAGGGGCATGTAGCGCAGCGGGGCGCCCGTGACGAAGTCGATCCGTGACATCCGCTAGTCCATCTCCAAGATCAGCTCGAGTTCCACCGGCGCGTTGAGCGGCAGCGAGGCGACGCCGAGCGCGAGGCGGGCACCGATGCCGCGCTCCTCGCCGAAGACGTCGCGCAACAGCTCGCTCGCGCCGTTGACGACTGCCGGTTGGTCGACGAAGGCGGGGGCGCAGGCCACGTAGCCCACCGCGCGCACGACACGCGCGGCCTCGAGCGAGCCGAGCAGGGCGTGCGCGGCGCCGAGCGCGTTGACGGCGGCGGCGCGCGCGGCCTCGCGGCCCTGCTCGACGCTCACGCCCGCGCCGAGCCGCCCTCGGTGCAGGACGGCGCCGTCGCGCAACGGCAGCTGGCCGGAGACGAAGACGAGCGAGCCGGCGCGCACCGCCGGGCGGTACAGCGCGAGCGCCGTGGGGCTGGGGAGCACGATCCCCATCGTCGAGAGCCGCTCCGCCACGCTCACCGTCGCCGCCTCCGCTCGGTCAGAGGACGTTCCTGCCGAGCAGGCGCTCGAGGAGGCCGTCCAGCTCTTCGTCGCTGTAGAAGTGGATGGTCACGGTACCGCGTCCGCTCCGCCGGCGCCTCAGCTGAACGCGCGTGCCGAGCTCGCGCTGCAGCGCCTGCTCGACGCCGTCGAGCGCGGGCGGCGCTGGGGCCTCCCCCGGCCGCGCGGCGATGTCCGCCTCCGCGGCGGCCTCCGCGGCGGACTTCGCCGGGCCGTCGCGCTCCTCGCGCACGAGCCGCTCGGTCTGGCGGACGTTCAACCGCTCCTGGCGCACGCGGCGCCAGGCGCCCACGCGCGCCGCCTCGGTCGGGAGGCCGAGCAGCGCGCGGGCATGCCCCTCGGTGATCTCACCGGCGGCGAGCGAGTCGCGCAGGGCCGCCGGCAGCTCGAGCAGCCGCATGGTGTTCGCGACGGCCGTGCGCGAGCGCCCGACGCGCTCGCCGACCGCGCTCGGGGTGAGCCCGAACTCGTCGCAGAGCCGCTGGTAGGCCTGCGCCTCTTCGAGCGGGCTCAGGTCCGCGCGCTGCACGTTCTCGACGAGCGCGAGCTCGAGCAGCTCCTGCGAGGTGGTCTGCCGGATCACGACCGGCACGCGCTCGAGTCCGGCGGCGCGCGCGGCGCGCAGCCGCCGCTCCCCGGCGATCAGCTGGTAGACGGTGCCGCCGTCCGGGCCCGTCTGTTCGGAGACGAGCAGCGGCTGGATCACGCCGTGCTGCCGGATGGAGTCGGCGAGCTCGGCGAGCTGGCGCTCGTCCCAGGCGGCTCGCGGCTGCTCCGGGTTGGGGACGACGCGATCGACGAGCACCTCGGCGGTGGGGATGCGCGCGTCGGGGGCGTGCGAGCCCGGGATCAGCGCAGAGAGGCCGCGGCCGAGCGCCGGTCTACGTCCCACGGGGGCCTCCCGGGACGGCGCCCGTCGGCGCGCGCCGGAGCTGCGCGAGCAGCTCCTCCGCGAGCTCTTCGTAGGCGCGGGCGCCGGCCGAGAGCGGGTCGTAGCGCTGGATCGGCTCGCCGTGGCTCGGGGCCTCGGAGAGCCGCACCGACCGTGGGATTACCGCGCGGAAGGTGTTCTCGAAGTGGCGCCGCACCTCGACCTCGACGTCGCGCGAGAGGTTCGTGCGCGCGTCGAACATCGTGAGCAGCACGCCGCGCAGCCGCAGTGCCGGGTTCAGGTTGCGACGCACGAGCTCGATCGTGTGCGCGAGGTGGCCGAGCCCCTCGAGCGCGAAGTACTCGCACTGCACCGGCACGATCACCTCGTCCGCCGCGGCGAGCGCGTTCACGGTGAGCAGTCCGAGCGACGGGGGGCAGTCGACGAGGATCACGTCGAAGCGGTCGCGGAGCGGGTCGATGGCGCGCTTCATACGGTACTCGCGCGCCATCAGGCCGACGAGCTCGACCTCGGCGCCCGCGAGCCCCGGCGTCGAGGGGACGATGAAGAGCCCCGGGGTCGTGGTGGGGCGGATCGAGGAGTCGAGCGGGGTGTCTGCGATCAGCGCGGCGTAGAGCCCCTCGCGCGCCGCACCGCCGTCGCGCGCGGTGATGTCCGCGCTGAGGCGCTCGCCGCCGAGGGCGGAGGTGGCGTTTGCCTGCGGATCGGCGTCGACGAGCAGCACGCGCTGGCCACGGTCGGCGAGGGCGGCGGCGAGCGAGACGGCGGTCGTCGTCTTGCCGACGCCCCCTTTCTGGTTCGCGAGCGCGATGACGACGGCCACTGCGCGTCCCCTAGCGATCGGGCGTCCGAGCCTCGATGCGGGCGCGGTCCGGGAGCGGGGCTGCGCCTGACACCTCGACGGCGGCCGCGGCGTAGGCCGCGGCGAGCCGGCACGCGGTCGTCTCCCCCTCGCCGACGGCGAGTATAAAGGCGGCCGCGAAGACGTCGCCCGCGCCGGTCGAGTCCACCGCCGTTGCGGGCACGGGATCCACGTGGTGCGTGCCCCGGGCGGTGACCACGTCGGCGCCGCGCGCTCCGCGCGTGACGACGAGGCGCCGCACGCGCGCGACGACGTCGCGGCGGGCGGCATCGGGCCAGGTGTCGACCTCTTCGTGTGAGAGGAAGAGCGAGACACTCGGCGCGAGCGCCTGCATCAGCGCGTCTGTGGGGCGTCCCGGCACCGAGATCGCGCCGGAGCGGTCCACCTGCCTCAGGTACCCCTGTCCTGTGACGCAGCACTCATCCGCGTCGACCGCGGCGAAGGCGGCGGGGTCGAGGTCGTCCGGGAGCAGCGGCGCCACGATCAGCACCGCGGGCGTGGGCCACGACGCGGGCGCGTCGCTCGGCCGCAGCCTGCGGCCGGTTGTGTGCACGACGGTCTGGTCGCGGATCGCGCCGCGGAAGGTGTGGCGGAGCGTGAGCGTGTGCTCGACGGGCACGACGTGGACCTCGTGCCCCTCGAGCGCGGCGAGGTCGGCGTCGGGGCCGGCGGCGGTGAGCACGCGGGCGCGCACGCCCATCGCGGTGGCGGTGCGCGCGGCGTAGGAGACGGTACCGCCGGGGACGCGGCGATCGCCCACGAGGTCCCAGGTGACGGGACCCACGACCATGACCCCGTCGCGCGGCGCGCGGCCGCGCGGGGTCATCGTCGGCGGGGGCCGACGCGAGCGGTGCGGCTCACGCCGGCATGATCTCGATCTGCCGGCGCGAGCCGCTGCCGACGCTCTCGGTGCGCACGCCCTCCTCGTCCTGGAGGCAGAGGTGGATGATGCGGCGTTCGGCCGCGGGCATCGGCTCGAGCGTGATCACGTCGCCCGTGGCGCGCACCTCGGCCGCGATCTCCTTCGCCATGTCGACGAGCTGCTGCTCGCGACGGCGGCGGTACCCCTCGACGTCGATGCCGAAGATCGGGCCGTCCTTCTCCTGCCGGGAGACGATCGTGTTGAGCAGGTACTGGAGGTTGCCGAGCGTCTCCCCGCGCCGCCCGATGAGCACGCCGAGCTCGTCGGCGGTCTCGTCGTCCTCGCCGTAGACGTCGAACACCTGGGTGATCATGCCGATCCCGTCTCCGGCCGTTTCCGGCTCACGAGCGGAGATCTCGGTCGCTGTGAGCCCGAGAAGCATCAGGATGTCTCGCAAGGTGCTCCCAGCGAGGTCGAGCTGGTCATCAGCATCGCGTTTCGGGGCGGACGGGAGGTCGTCCGGTGCGCCGGGGACGCGGACCTCCTGCCCGGCCGCGACGCTCGGGCCGCGCTGTCTGAAGCCGGGCGGGCGGTCGTCGTGGCGCGGTCGCCGGCCGTCAGCGCGCG
>VGNK01000147.1 GCA_016866055.1 Chloroflexota bacterium
CACTCGCCCGGCGCTCGGCGCGGCGCGGTCCCGCGCTCCCCGCGTTCCGCGGATCGGCGGCCGGCTAGCGCCGGCGCACGGGCACGGGCGCGTCCGCCGTCTCGAGCGGGCGCGCCCCGATCACCTGCTCCTGCTCGAGCCGGCGCAGCTCGTCCGCGGAGAGCCCGAGGAGGCCGCCGAGCACCTCCGCGTTGTGCTCGCCCAGCAGGGGCGCGGGGGCCAGCGGCAGCGGCTCCGTGCGCGTGAAGCCCCACGGCGCGCGCGGGTACGGGAAGCGACCGTGGCCGCGCAGGTCGACGCGCTCGAGCGCGCCGCGCGCGTAGAGCGCCTCCAGCTCCACGTGATCGACGTCGCCGCGCAGCACCGCCGCCGCCGGCACGCCCGCCGCGAGCAGCCGCGCCTCGGCCTCGAAGCGGTTGCGCTCGCGTACCCAGCGACCGACGGCGTCGTCGAGCAGCGCGCGGTGCTGGAGCCGCCCCGCCGCGCTCGCGTAGCGCGGGTCCGCGGCGAGCTCGTCGCGCCCGATCGCCCGGCAGAGCGCGGCGAAGCGCTCGTCGCCGTCCACCGCGACCGTCACCCACGTGTCGGGGTCGCGCGCGGCGAAGCAGCCGTGCGGCGCCATCCACGCGTGATCGTTGGCGAGCCGCGGCACCGCCTCCCCCGAGAGCTGGCGGTCGAGCAGGTACTCGCCGAGGTGTGCCGCGGCCGCCTCGAGCTGCGAGAGGTCGATCACCTGGCCCTGCCCGGTCTGCGCGCGGCGCTCGAGCCCGAGGCCGATCATGAAGAGCCCGGTTGCGGCGCCGATCGCGTCCGGGTGGTGCACCGGCGTGATCGTCGAGAGGTCGAGGTCGGGGTAGCCGCGCAGCACCGAGTGCCCGGAGGCGGCGTCGAGCGTCATCCCCATGCTGCGGTAGTAGCGGTAGGGGCCGGTGAGCCCGAAGCCTGTGAGCAGCGCGATCACGAGCCGCGGGTTCGCGCGCAGGAGCCGCTCGGGGAGGAGGTTGAGCGACTCCTGCGCGTCGAACGAGAGGTTCGTGTAGACGACGTCGGCGGTGGCGAGCAGCCGGTCGAGCAGCTCCTGTCCGCGCCCGGAGTGGAGGTCGAGCGTCACGCCGCGCTTGTTGCGGTTGACCGCGTTGAACCCCGCGGAGCGGTTCCAGGGCTCGTCGCCGGGGTCGCCTTTGGGGTAGCCCGGCGCGCCGGGGAGCGGGTGCACCGCGCCGCGGGCGGAGCGCTGGATCGCCTCGACCTTGATCACCTCGGCGCCGAGGTCGCCGAGCAGCACGCCGCAGTAGGGCCCCGCCCAGATCTCCGCGACCTCGATCGCGCGCACGCCTGCGAGCGGGAGCGGCTCCGACAGCGGGCGCGGCCGTCCGTTCCCGGCGCCCCCGCCCCGGCGCGTGAGGCGGCGTGAGTGCTCGGTGAGGACCGCGTCGGTGTGCTCGCCGAGCCGCGGCGCCGCTCGCTCGAGCCGCCAGTAGGCGGGGTCCGCGTGCGCGGGCGGGCCCGCGTAGCGCAGGGTGCCCGCGACGGGGTGCGCGACCTCGCGCAGGTAGCCGCGCTCCGTGAGGTGCGGATCGCTCAGCACGCCGGCCGCGTCGTAGAGCGGAGCGGCCGGGATGCCCGCACGCTGCGCGGCGGCGAAGACCTCGGCGACCGGGCGGATGCGGAGGTAGGCCTCCCAGATCTCCTCCCAGTCGGCGCGGTGATCGCGGCGCGCCTCGCGCGTCGCGAAGCGCGGGTCGTCGGCGAGCGCCGGCTGCTCGAGCATCTCGACGAGCCGCGGCCAGTGGCGGTCGCCGAGCGGGAGGAACGTCATGTAGCCGTCGAGGCAGCGGTAGGTCCCGCGACCGAAGCCGGCGGAGGCGGCGGTGGCGGTGGCCTTTGTGTCCTCGCGCGCCTCGTCGTGCCCGGAGTAGGCGTAGGTGAGCCGCCGCGAGATCTGGTTCGGGTGCGACGCCCAGCAGTCGACCTCGGCGAGGTCGATCCAGTCGCCGCGGCCGGTGCTGCGCCGGCGCAGGAGCGCGGCGCTCACCATCCCGGCGGCGACGAGCCCCGGATACGTCTTCGGGATCTGCCCCGCGTAACGGATCGGCTCGCGGTGGGGGAGGCCCTCGCGGTACATCGCGCCGCCCGTGGCGAACATCGTGAGCTCGGTCGCCGGGCGCTCGCGAAACGGGCCCGCGTGCCCGTACGGCGTGATCGAGCAGGCGACGAGCGCGGGGTGCCGCTCCGCCAGGTGGTCGGGCCCGAGCCCCAGCGCGACGAGCCGGCCCGGCGGGAGCGCGTCGATGAGCACGTCAGCGCGCGCGACGAGCGACGCGAGCGCCTCGGGCTCGGCGTCGAGGTCGATCACGACGCTCTGCTTGTTCGTGTTGAGGGCGAGGAAGAGGGGGGAGCGCTCGGGGTCGTCGACCGGCCCGCGCGGGCCCGCGCGGCGCAGCGCGTCACCGCCGGGCGGCTCGACCTTGATCACGCGCGCGCCGGCGTCCGCGAGCAGCTTCCCGCAGAACGCGACGGCGGCGCCCTCGCCGACCTCCACGACGGTGATCGCCGACAGGACGGCGGGCATCGACACCTCCGGTGCGCCCGCATATTACAACCGCGCAGGTCGCGCGGCCCCGCGGCGCGCATGCGGGACGCGGGCGGTCCGGAGCGCAGACGGCGGGCTGGAGGCCAAATGCGATTCGAGCCGCCGGCGAATCGGGCCAGGCTGCTCGCGGCGGTCCGCGCCGCGTACTCGCTCCCGATCGACTGGTTCCGCTTCCTCCCGCTCGGGCTAGGCGCGGCGTGCTACGAGCTCACGACGGCGCCGGGCGGCCCGCGCTACTTCCTTCAGCCGTGGACGCACTTGCGGCGCGGCGAGCCGGCGGCGGCGCGCCAGCGTGACAGCCTGGTGCTCACGCGGGCGATCGAGGACCGCGCGGCCGGCGTGCGCGTCGCCGCCCCGATCCGCGCACGGGACGGCGACGTGCGGGCGCACTTCGAAGAGATGCCGCTCGCGGTCGCACCGCTGCTCCCCGGCGCGCCGCCCCCGGGCTGGAACGTCCCGCTGCTCGCCGAGGTCGCCTCTGCGTTCGCCGCGCTGCACGCGGCCACGCGGGCGCTCGCCGACCTGCGGATCCCGCGGAGCGCTCCGCGATCGCCTACGAGCCGGCGCTGCGGCGCAACCTCGCGGACCGCGCGGCGCTCGGGTCGCGCGTTCGGCCGGGCCTGCGCGCCGCGCGCGCCTGGGTGCTCGACCACGGCGACGACGTGCTCCTGCAGCTCGACCGGCTGCGCGCGATGCAGCCGGCACAGGCGGCGCTCGAGGGCCCGTTCGTCGTGCGCCACACCGATTTGCACGTGAACAACGTGCGCGTCGACGAGGGCGGGCGCGTCGCGCTCCTTGACTGGGACGACGCGAAGGCCGCGCCGCCGGAGCACGACCTCTGGACGGGGCTGTCCGCGGACGAGGGCGGGGCCGCCTTCGGGGCGTGTGTCGACGCCTACCTCGAGGCGGGGGGCGCCGCGCCGCTGCAGCTCGAGCGCTTCGAGTTCTACCTGCTGCGCCGCTACGTCGAAGACATGGCCGTCTGCCTCGCCGACCTGCTCGCCGAAGGCGCCGATCCGCGCGAGGACGAAGCGCAGGTGGAGCGCATGCGGGCGTGGGGAGCCGAGCGGTGGGCGCGGCTGACGAGACCCTCGGCCCGGCACAGGCGGCGCTGCGCCCGAGGGGCGGATGCGCCCGCGTGGTCGAACCGCCCGCGCGGGGGCGCAGCCGCTCTGCCGTCCGCCGGGACGGCGATCGAGGCGGGGCGCGCTGCGCGCCATCGCGCGGCGGCCTTGAGCCGCGTTCTAAGATGTCGCGGCAACGCTCACGTGGTGAGGGGGTGCTCGTGACTACGGAGTCGACCGCGGGGACGCTCGTCACGAAGGAGATGGAGGAGGCCAAGGGCGTCTGGGGGCCCGAGCGCGTCTCTCCGCCCGTCAGCGAGTCGGACATCCGCAAGTGGGCCATCGCCGTCTACTGGCCGGAGAAGCCGCCGCGCCTCTACTGGGACGCGGAGTACGCGAAGACGACCCGGTGGGGCGGGATCATCGCGCCCTCGGACTTCAACCCGTTCGCGTGGCCGGTCGAGCGCGAGGTACGCGCCGAGCGCGCCACGCCGCAGGGCGGGGGCGTCGGCACCCGCGGGATGAACGGCGGGCAGGTGGAGACGTTCGGCCAGCCGATGCGACCGGGCGACGTGATCACCGCGCGCAGCCGCCTGCGCGACTGGAACGAACGGCAGACGCGCCTCGGCCTCACGCTCTTCTCGTTCACCGAGATCGAGTGGCGCAACCAGCGGGCCGAGCTCGTGAAACGCCGGGTCTCCACCGGCATCCGGTACTAGTGGCGAGGCGGAACAGGGAGGAAACCGAGATGGCCGTCAACGTCTACTTCGAGGACGTGAAGCCGGGCGACACAATCCCGAAGTGGTCGCGCAAGACCGACTTCATGAACTGGAATCGCTACGCGGCGGTGAACGACGAGTTCGTGTACATCCACATGGACGACGCGGCCGGGCGAGCGGCGCTCAACGAGCAGGGCGCGTTCGGCATGGGGAACCTGCGCTACGCGTACATCGTGAACGCGCTGCGCGACTGGATCGGCGACGAGGCGGAGATCCGCGAGATCGGCTGCCAGTTCCGCGCGATCAACCAGAAGGACGACGTGCTGACCGTGGTCGGCAAGGTCAAGGAGAAGAAAGTCGAGGAGGGCGAGCACCGCGTCTACCTCGACGTGAACGTCGTCAACGACCGCGGCGACGAGACCTGTCCCGGCCACGCCATCGTCGCGCTCCCGAGCCGCGGCTAGCGCCTCCGCGCCACGACCGGGAGCACGATCCGCGATCCGCGCTCGCCTCCGAGGTGAACCGTGTTCTCCGCGACCGCCCGCTCCTCGCGCCCCAGCGGGGCGGAGTAGGCGGGCGCCGTGGTGTTCGCGTTCGGCGCGAACCGCGGGAAGTTGCTGCTCGACACGTCGAGGCGGATGCGATGCCCGCGCCGGAAGAGGTTGCTCGTCGACCAGAGGTCGACCACGACCTCGTCGCGCTCGCCGCGGGCGAGCAGCGCCGGGTGCTCGCGGGAGCGCCGGTGGCGCACCCGCGCGATGCCGTCGCAGACGTTGAACGCGCGCCCGTCCGTGTGCACGTCGATCAGCTTCGCGGTCAAGTCGGTGTCCGGCGCGGAGGAGGAGACGAGCAGGTGCGCGAACACCTGCCCGGTGACCTCGACGTCCTCGTCGAGCGGCGCGGTCTGGAAGCGCAGCACGTCGGGGCGGGAGTCGAGCACGCGCTGGTCGAACGGGCCGCACGGGAAGTTCACCCACTCGCAGCCGCCGATGGTCGGGACCGGGTGGTTAGGGTCGTAGCGGAACGTCAGCGCGCGCTCGTGGACCGGCGGACGGGTCCCGAGCGCTCCATCCGGTAGCAGGTAGAAGGGAACGGCCTCCGCGCGCGCGAGCGGCCATTCCTCCTCGGCGCGCCAGCGGTTCTCGCCCATCACGAAGATCAGCACGGGCGGCTCGTTGCCCCCGGCCGCGGCGTCACCGCGCAGCCAGCGGTCGAACCACCGGCGCCTCGTCTCGAAGGGGCTGACCTCGAGCAGCCCCTCCCCGAAGTCGAGTTCGCCCACGCCCCGCTCGCCCCAGTTCACGTGCCGCCAGGGGCCCATGATCAGCCGCTGCGCCGCGCGCGCCTCGGCCGTGCGCGCGTGCGCGCGCATGCCCACGTAGCTGTCGACGGTGCCCTGGCAGAACGTGTCGTGCCAGCCGCCGATGTGCAGCATCGGCGTCTCCATCTCCGCGTGCTGCGCCGTGAAGTCGACCGGGCGCCAGAACTCGCCGTACTCGCGGTGCTCCATGAACCTCGCGATCCAGTCGTTGCCGAACACCCCGTCGACGAGCGAGAGGTCGCGCGGGGTCCACTCGCGGAAGAACGGCATCGGCTCGAGGCTGCGCATGCGCTCGGGGGTGACCCAGAGCTGTTCGCGCGCGGCGTTCAGCTCGGCCATGCGCGCGGGGAAGTGGCGGAGGTTGTCCTGCGCCAGCAGGGCGATCCAGGCGAGGTTGAAGCCGAGCCGGAACGCGCCGCCGTGGTACCACCAGCGGTCGTAGACGCTCGCCGGCGCGAACTCGGGGATCGCCGCGACGAGGTGGGGTGGGCGGGTCGGCGCCGCGAGGTACTGGACGGTCCCGACGTGCGACGCGCCCGTCGTCCCGATGCGCCCGTCGCACCATGGCTGCGCTGCGAGCCACTCGATCGTGTCGAAGCCGTCGGCGGGGTCGTCGCGGAAGGGCCAGAACTCGCCTTGGGAGTCGAAGCGCCCGCGGACGTCCTGCCGGACGAAGGCGTAGCCGGCGCGCGCCCAGGCCTCGCCGTTGGCGCGCTGGTTCGTGCGGTCGTACGGGGTGCGGGTCAGCACGGTGGGGAAGGGACCCGCTCCGGCGGGGCGCGTCACCGAGGCCGCGAGCAGGGTGCCGTCGCGCATGGGGACCGGCACGAACTCCTCGTAGACCAGACCCTCGTTCGCCGCCGTCATGCGCGCCTCCCCGCGATGGATGCTCGATCACCCGAGGCAGGATAGGCGCAGCGTGGGGCGTGCGGCGGGCCCGCGCTAGTGCCTACTTGCGTCGGTCCGCGATCGATGGTGCCGGGTGGACGGAATGGACGCGGGGAGCGCGCCACTGGAACGGCTTGGCGTCGCGGTTGTAGGTGCGGATGAAGGCGTCGATCTGGT
>VGNK01000148.1 GCA_016866055.1 Chloroflexota bacterium
GTCGCCCCGGTCGCGGCGACCCACGCCGCGGCGAGGAGCGCCGCGGTCGCCCCGGCGGCGACGAGCGGCCGGGGCGCGGTACGCGCGGGCAGGCGAGTTGCGCATGCGGCACCGCGCGCGCCGGTGTCCTGACGGGCGAGGCTCGGCTAGCGCGAGCCCCGCAGGCGCGGGTCGAGCGCGTCGCGGATCGCGTCGCCGAACATGTTCGTCGCGAACACCACGATGCTGATCACGAGGCCGGGCATCATCGCGAGCCGCGGGTTCGTCGTGAAGTAGACCGCGCCGGAGCCGGAGAGCATCGCGCCCCACGACGGCGTGGGCGGCTGCGCGCCGATGCCCAGGAACGAGAGCGACGCCTCGGTGATGATCGCCGTTGCCAGCACGTAGGAGCCGAGCACGATCATCGGCGCCGTCACGTTCGGCAGGATGTGCCGATACATGATGCGTCGATCGCTACAGCCGATACAGCGCGCCGCCTCGACCCACATGTTCTCCTTCGCGGAGAGCACCGACCCGCGGATGACGCGCGCGGGGCGCGGGATCGAGAGGAACGCGACCGCCCAGAAGCCCTGCCAGATGCCCGGGCCGAGGATCGAGACGATTGCGATCGCGAGTACGAGGAACGGGATGACCTGGATGGCGTCGATTATGCGCTGGATGACGAGGTCTACCTTCCCGCCGACGTAGGCGGAGAAGAGGCCGATCACCATGCCGATCGGGATCGAGATGATCATCACACCGACCGCGAAGAACATCGAGATCTGAGCGCCCTTGAGCATGCGGCTCAGCATGTCGCGGCCGAGGTTGTCGGTGCCGAGCGCGTAGAAGCGGGTGCCGTCGCGCGAGGTCTCCCAGATCCCGAGCAGCCGGTCGGCGCCGCGGAACACGACCGGGTCGTACGGCAGGATCCATCCGCTCCACGCGCCGATCGCGATCAGCAGGGCGAGCACGGAAACGACGCCGGAGATGGCCCCGAGGGGGTAGTGCCGGGTGAACTTCCACAGCCCGCGCAGGACGCGTGTGGGCAGCGGCGCGGCGCGTGCGGGGACGCCCCGCTGCGGAAATGGTTGCTCTCGAACGGCCATCGCAGGACCCCCCCCCCTCAGCGCCTCTCGCGCACTAGGCGTAGCGGATGCGTGGGTCGAGCCAGGAGTAACTGAGGTCCACGAACAGATTGCTGATCAGCGTCGCGGTCACCAGGATCAGCAGGATGCCCTGCACCAGCGGGTAGTCGCGCTGGTTCACGGCGTCGATGTAGGTCCGGCCCACCCCGTTGATGTTGAACACGGTCTCGACGATCACGGAGCCGCCGATGATCGTGCTGATTTGGAAGCCGAGCAGCGTGACCACGGGGATGAGCGCGTTGCGGAAGGCGTGCCGGAAGATGACCTGCATCTCCGTGAGGCCCTTCGCGCGCGCCGTCCGGACGTAGTCTTCACGCTGCGTCTCGAGCATCGTCGTGCGGATCATGCGCATGTTCTGCGCGGAGAGCGCGGTGCCGAGCACGATCGCGCCCGGGAGGAACTGCTGGATGTTCCCCCACGGGTTCTCGAACGGGTTCTGGAATCCCTGCGGCGGGAACCAGCCGAACCACTGCGCGCCGTAGATGATGATGAGGATCGCCAGGAAGAAGTTGGGGATCGAGATCCCGACGATCGCGGCGCTGCGCCCGACGTAGTCGATCCAGGTGTTCTGGAAAACCGCGGACGCCACCCCGACGGGTATGGCGATCACCAGCCCGATCACGGTTGCGATGATCCCGAGCTCGGCGCTGATCGGGCCGGCGCGCTTGATCACCTGGAGCACCGGCTGGTTCAGCCAGAACGACTTCCCCCAGTCACCCGTGACGATGCCGCCGATCCAGCGGAAGTACTGAACTGGCGCCGGCACGTCGAGGCCGAGTTCCTTGCGGAACTTCTCAGCCTGTGCGGGGTCGAGTCCGCGCGCCTCCGACATCTGCGCGACGATGAAGTCCCCGGGCATGATCCGGAGGAGGCCGAAGGTCACGACCGTGATCACGAGGATCGTCGGGACCATCAGCACGAGCCGGCGAATGATGTATCGCTGCATCGGGCGCTCCGCTTCCGGGGCCTGCGTTCGTCAGGGTGGAATCAGGTGCTTCCGCGTGAAGCGCCCACGAGGCTGGGGTGCCGGCCGCGGCGAACGGTAGCGACGCGGACGAGGGGTGTAAAGCGGCCGGGTCGCGCTCCGTGTGGGACGTCAGGCCTCCTCGTGCGGCGGCGGCTCCACCTCGCCCGCCGTCGAGCGTCCGGCGCCCCGCCGGGCCTTCTGCAGCTCGCGGTAGTGGTACGTGTAGAGGGCGCCGAAGTTCGTGACGCGCTGTTTCGTCGCGCGCTCGGCCCAGTACCGGCGGCCGGCCTCCTGGAACCGCGCGACCTCTTCCTCGGACGCGGCGTGGAGCTCCATCTCCTCGCGCGGCACGAACAGCACCTGGCCCACCGGAGCCGAGCCGGCGGCGCTCAGGACGTCGCCGGGCGCGAGCACGTAGCGGAACTCGGTGTTCTGCGCGTACCAGTCCGTCTCGACGCGAGCGGTGAGCGTCGGGACGTGGGGGCGCTGCTGCTCGTTGAGCACGCCGAGATAGATCGTGTCCCACCCCTCGGGCGTGACGAAGTCGTACGCTCCGCGGATCCCGATGCCGCCCGGAGGCGAGTTGACGTTGGTCGTGAGGGCGTCGAAGAGCGCGAGGGCGTCGTTCTCATCGATCGGGGCGGCCGGCTCGACGAAGCGCACGTCCTGCGCGTCGACGCCGCCGGTGCCCGCGGCGGGCTGGTAGTCGATCACGGCGACGCGACGTGACGTCCCGGACTCGTCCTCTATGAAGAAGCTCAGCCGGAAGACGTGGTGCTCGAGCAGCCGAACCTGGAACGACTCGTTCGTCGCGAGCGGGGGATAGACGAGGAAGCCGCTCCGGCTCGCGTCCTCGAGGACGGGGCAGAAGCGCGCCTGCTGCGGGAGCCAGGCACGGCGGTTTTCCGGCACCGGCAGCTTGCCGACGCCGGGGCGTCGCTGGTTGGGGACGATTGTCACGCGCATGCGCGCGGGCCCTTCCCGGTGGCTCGGAGCGCCCTCATCGTCGGGCCGGCTGTCAAGCCGACCGGCAGTCACGGCCGACCCGGGAACGTGGGTTCTTGAGCCGGACTGCCTTGACGCCATCAGGATTGGGATTTTCTCCTTCTTCCCCGATACAGACGTCCGTGAGTCTGGCACAATGTCATACCCAGCCCACCACCCGGCGAACGTTCTGGCTTGCACTCAGACGACGAGAGGGGGCCAGCGGGGATCGCTATCACGATATTGTTGAGGTATGCTTACGGACGGAATAGACCTTCGGATATCGCCGCCCGCGATGTCTGAGGTGCTGTAGCGGACGCGTGGTGATGGGAACCCGGTGGAGTCGGCGGAATCGGGCCGGTTCCGCAACGAGGAGGGCTCGGATGGTGGGAGACGGGTCGAGCTACTGGACGCGCCGGTCGGTGAGCCGCCGAAGCGTCGTGCGAGGGGCCGGCGTGGGGATCGCCGGACTGGCCGGGGCCGCGCTGATCGGGTGCGGCGGCGGGGGCGACGGCGGTCCGGGGACGCAGGCGACGGTCGCCGCGGGCGACATCACCGCGCGCACAGCGACGCCGAAGGCGGCGGCCGCTGCTGCGACGGCGGTGCCGAAGGAGATGGTGCGCCTGAAGCCCGGGCTCTACGAGGGGCAGATGGCCCCGTCCCCGGCGGAGGCGAACCACGCGGTGAACGCGAAGCGGGGCGGGACGCTGCTGATGCGCTACCTCGACCCGCCGCGCATGGACTACAACCGCACGCTGTCGTGCACGATCGACCACACGCTGAACTACACGAACAACAAGCTCGTGCGCGGGCGGGTCGGGGCGACGGCGCCGCTCTACGCGGTGGAGGTGGAGCCGGACATCGCGCAGTCCTGGGAGGCGCAGGACAAGGGCGCGCAGTTCACGTTCAAGCTGCACCAGGGCGTGAAGACGCACAACGTGGCGCCGGTGAACGGGCGCGAGTTCACGTCCGAGGACGTGGTGGCGGCGTTCGACATGTACCGCAAGGGCGGGACGCAGGTCGACGTGTTCCGGCCGGTCACGGCGATCCAGGCGCCGGACAAGTACACGGTCGTCATCAAGCTCGACCAGCCGCTGGCGGACTTCCCGATCAACATCGCCTCGTGGTCGTACATCTACCTCAAGGAGCTCGCGACGGACGACAAGCTCCGGCAGGAGGTGGCGATCGGGACCGGGCCGTTCATCCAGAAGGAGTGGGTGAAGAAGGAGCGCTCGACCTTCGAGCGTCACCCCGACTACTTCGAGAAGGGGCTGCCGTACGTCGACAAGATCGTGACGGCGGTGCAGGACGACGTGAACGCGCTGCGCGCCGGCTTCCAGACGGACAACTTCTTCGACTGGGGCCCGCGCGACGACGCCGACGCTCAGGACATGTTCAAGTCCAAGGGCAGCACGATGGTCTACACGAAGTACCCGCGCTCGCGCGGGGCGAACGTGAACGGGTTCCAGCTCCAGATGAAGAACCCGACGTTCCAGGACGACCGCGTGCGCCGCGCGCTGTCGCTGGCGTTCGACCGCAAGGAGTACGACGAGGCACGGAACGCGGGCGACAACCGCAACCCGGAAGGTCCGTACTCGAACGCGCCGATCCCGTGGCCGTTCATGTACGACAAGTACCCGACGGCCAAGGTGAACGGTCCTTGGTACCAGTACGACCCGAAGCAGGCGTCGCAGCTGATGCAGGCGGCTGGCTTCACGAAGGAGAAGCCGCTGCAGTTCACGCTGCAGTCGTTCTACTACCGCCAGGAGCTGTCCGAGGTGGTGATCCCCGGGATCACGCGGAACCTGCCCGAGGTGAAGATCGGGTGGAAGCAGATCGACAACCCGACGCACGTGACGCTGATGTCGGACCGCAACTTCCCGGAGGCGATCGGGTTCCTGTGGGGCCCGCCCGGGTACTCGTTCGACCAGTGGGTGTACCCGTTCTACCACTCGAAGGGCGGGAACAACTACGGGAGCGTGAACGACCCGGACCTGGACAAGCTGCTCGACGGTCAGCGCGGAGCGACCGACCTCGCGGCGAAGAAGCAGATCTGGAAGCAGATCTGGGACCGCATCCACGACAAGGTGTACCAGGCGTGGTTCCCGGAGCCGCTCATGCGGACGGCCTGGCACAACTACATGCTGAACTACCGCTGGCACGGGCTGATCGGCAGCTACACCTGCTACGCCGGTCACCAGGCCTCGACGATCTGGCTCGACGACGGGGCGCCGGGAGTCCGCCGCTAGAGGGGAGCGGTCCCGCCCCCACCACCCCGGGAGCCCGGCGTCCAGACACGCCGGGCTCCTGCTTCTCCACGCCTCGCCCGCTCGAGGCTCCACGTCCCCGGACCCTCCGGACCTCGACACGACCATCATGATCGTGATGACGGCGCGTTCACGAACGGAGTGTCCAGTCGCGCATCGACGTGTGTTGCACGAAACGCATCGTCGATCGGACTGCGAGCTAGGAGGGGGCGGGGCGGGGCGGGGGCGTCCGTCCCCACGGGTCAGGGGGCTGGGTGGGCCGGACAGGTGAACTACTGGATGAGGCGGCTCGGCGCGGCGGAGCGTGCTCCGCGGCGCGGGCGGAGAGCGAGATCCTCGACGACGGAGCGCCCGGCGTCGACCGCCAGGTACGATCTCGACCTCGACGAGTCGGGGATCGAGGAGGGCCCGGTGCACGGCACCGGGCCCCTGCTGTTCGGCTCCGCCCGCGCGGACGCCCGCGCTACGGCTCGGCGATCACCGGGTTCACGAGGTCGCCGAGCCCGCTGATCGACACGCGCACCGTGTCGCCGGGCTGAAGCCACTCGCGCGGGTCGCGCGCCTGGCCCACGCCCGACGGCGTGCCGGTGAAGACGATGTCGCCGGGGCGCAGCGTGAAGGCCGTCGAGATGTACTCGATGAGCGCCGGGACGTCGAAGATGAGGTCGCCGGTCGACGAGTCCTGCTTGAGCACGTCGTTCACGTAGGTGCGCAGCTGCAGCCTCGTCGGGTCGGGGATCTCGTCGCGCGTGACGAGCCAGGGCCCCGTGGGGCCGTGGGTGTCGAAGCCCTTGCCGGTCGTCCACGTCGCGGCGTGCCGCTGCCAGTCGCGCACGGAGACGTCGTTGCCGTTCATGTAGCCGGCGACGTAGTCGAGCGCCTGCGCGCGGGGAACGCGGTGCGCGGCGCGTCCGATCACGAAGCAGAGCTCGCCCTCCCAGTCGACGCGCGTGCTCACCTTCGGGACGTGCACGGGATCGCCCGGGTTGCTGAGCGAGGTGTCGACCTTCGTGAAGACGATCGGGTGCTCGGGGAGCTGCGCGCCGGTCTCGGCGGCGTGGGCGCGGTAGTTGAGGCCGATCGCGAGCGCCTTGCCGGGCCGCTGCACCGGGGCGAGCAGGCGAACGCCCGGCTCCGCGAGGTCGAAGAGGATGCCGGCATCCCGGAGGCGCGCGTGCTCGCCGGTCGGGCGCTGCTCGGCCCAGCGCAGCGCCGCGCGCGCGGCGTCGAGGCCGGCGTCGCCGAGGCGCAGCAGCGCCACCATCTCGTCCGGGAGGGACCCGCCCGTGGCCGCGGCCGCTCGCCCGAGGTCGACCACGCGGTCGTCGCCGAGCATCGCGCCCGTGCGGATGGTGCCCCGGTAGCCGTACGTGACGAGCCGCATCGCCCCTCCGCTCCTGCGCCGCCGCCCGTCCGA
>VGNK01000149.1 GCA_016866055.1 Chloroflexota bacterium
CGGCCCGGCTGCCGCCGGGCAGCGGCAGGCGGCGCGCGAGCGGCGAGAGCCCCCAGCCGCGCGCGGCGAGGTGGCCGGTGCGGATCGCGTCGATCGGCGCTACGCGCACCGCGCGCCACACCGGGTAGGAGATCGCCGCGAGCGGCGCCCCGATCCCCAGCGCCGCGGCGCGCACGTAGAGGTCGAACTGGAACGGCGTCTCCGTGACCGGCGTGAGCAGCATCTCTCGCAGGAGCGCCCGGATGCCGAGCCCGATCAGCCGCAGCGGCGGCACCCCGAGCGCCATCGCGATCCCGATCTCGCGGCGCTGCGACTCCACCATGCGCGCGGTGAGGTTGAAGACCGCGAACACCGCGCCGAGCAGGATCGCGAAGCGGAGCACGGTCGTCGTCTGCTGGTCGCCCTCCACGTCGCGCACGATCGTGTTGTAGGAGGGGTCGTCGCCGATCGTCTGCACGCGCGCCCCGAGCGCCTCGGCGAGCTCCGCCTGGACCGCGGCGCGGTCGGCGCCCGCGGACCCCCGCCCCACGAGGTCGTTCACCGCCCCCGGGAGGTCGGCGAGGCGGCCCGCGGCCTCCAGCGAGGTGAAGACGACCGCGAGCTTCGACTGCGCGAGGAACTCGCGCTCGTCGGTCACGACGATGAAGTGCTCCGGCTGCGTCACGTGTCCGACGTACTCGAGCGCGCGCCCGCCGGTGAGCCGCACGCTCCCGGCCGCCGGGAGCGCGTAGTGGCGCGCGAAGTCGAACTCGAGCACCGCGACGTCGCGTCCGGCGTCGGTCTCCGTGAGCAGGCGCCCGCGCTCGGCGTGCGCGCGGCCGGCGTACGGACCGCCGTCGCGCAGGTCGACGCCGATCAGGCGTCCCCGCACGAGCACCTGGCCTCCCCCGTCCGAGGCGTCCACCTGCGGGGGCACCACGAGGCGCTCCTCGAGCGCCGCGATCTGGTCGCCGAGCGGAATCCCGCTCGCGGCCTGGGCGAGCGTCCCGGCCGGGACGAACGCGCCCACGCCCAGCCGTGCCCGCAGGTCGTGCACGCAGGTCAGCTCGAAGCTCGCGGCGTTCGAGCGCTCCCGCCACCGCGTCATGCCGTTGAAGCCGGCGAACGAGCCGGCGCCGACCGCGATGATCAGCGCGATCGCGACCACCTGCACCCAGCGCGCGCGGAGGTCGCGCCAGGACCAGCGCAGGAGCGTGCGCCGCACCGCCGCTACCAGCGCAGGCCGGCGACCGAGGCACGCCCGCCCGGCGGCGGCCCATCGCTCACGATGCGCCCGCTGCTCAGCTCGAGCACGCGGTCGGCGACCCGCGCGATCTCGCGGTTGTGCGTCACGACGAGCACCGCGCGGTCGGCGCTCGCCTCGCCGCGCAGGAGCTCGAGGATCTGCGCCCCCGTGCGGAAGTCGAGCTCGCCCGTGGGCTCGTCGGCGAGCAACACCCGGTTGCCCGTGGCGAGCGCCCGCGCGATCGCGACGCGCTGCTGCTCGCCGCCCGAGAGCTCGTGGGGGAAGTGCTCCGCCCGCTCGGCGAGCCCCACCCGCTCCAGCATCGTCACGGCCGCGGCGCAGTCGCCCCCGGCCACGTCGATCGCGAACTCGACGTTCTCGCGCGCGCTGAGGCCGGGGAAGAGGTCGAACGACTGGAAGACGAAGCTGACCGTGTGGCGGCGGAACGCGAACAGCGCCCCGCGCGAGGCGCCGGTGAGCTCGCGCCCCGCCACGCGCACGCTCCCCTCCGTCGGCGTGTCGAGCGCGCCGATCAGGTTGAGGAGCGTCGTCTTCCCGCTGCCCGAGGGACCCAGCACGACCACGAACTCGCGGCCGCGACGTCGAGATCCACCGCGTCGAGCGCGACGACCGTGGCCTCCCCGGCGCGGTAGCGACTGGTCGCACCCTGCAGCTCGATCAGCGCCTCGCGGCCGTCGGGGCCGGCGCGCGGCGCCTCCCCGGCGACCGGCGCGGGATCACGCACCATGCCGCACCTCCGTTCGTGCCCGTCGAGCGTCCGGGCGCGGCGGCGCGGTCGCACCGACCAACGGCTGGCGCAGCGAGGGACCCGGGCGGGCGGCGGCGTCTCAGAACGCGCCGCGCTCGCGCAGCGCCGCGATCTCGTCCCAGTCGTAGCCGAGCTCACCGAGCACGGCCTCGGTGTCCTGCCCCGCCTCGGGCGCCGGCCCCATCCGTGGCTCGACCCCCCGCAGGTGGAACGGCGGCGAGAGCGTCTCGATCTCGCCGCCGCCGCGGAAGGGGCGGCGGCGCACGTAGCCGTTCGCACGGGCCTGCGGGTCCCGCACGACCTCCGGCGCCTCGAGGATCGGCGACCACGGGAGGTCCTCGGCGTCGAGCCGCGCCCCCAGCGCGTCGCGGTCGAGCGTCGCGATCGTCCCCTGCACCTCCGCGATCGCCTCCGGCCCGTGCGCCGCCAGCGCCGCCGGCTCGGCGAAGCGCGCGTCCTCCGCGAGCTCCGGCCGGCCGAGTGCGCGGCAGAGCGGCCGCCAGTAGCGCGCCGGCTGCAGCATCGCGAACTGCACCCAGCGCCCGTCGGCGCAGACGTACGAGTTGTAGAGCGGGCTGAACCCGCGCATGCGCTCGCGTCGCGCGCGCGGCGACGCCCCCAGCAGCGCCTGCTGCAGCACCCACCCGTTCGCCCACATCCCGCACTGGAAGAGCGAGACGTCGACGATCCCGCCCCGCCCCTCGCGCTCGCGGCGGTAGAGCGCGGTCATCACTCCCGCGACGAGCGCCGTCGCCGACGGGAGGTCCCCCATCGCGCCCGAGAGCCCCACCGGTGGCCCGTCCTCGACGCGCAGCGCGGCGGCGATCCCGCCGCGCGACCAGTAGGCCAGCTCGTCGAACGAGGGCCGGTCGACGTCGTCGCCGCGCGTCCCGTAACCCGTCCCGTGCGCGACGATCAGCCGCGGGTAGCGCTCGGCGAGCGCCTCCGGCGCGAGCGTCGCGCGCGCGAGCGACTTCGCGCGCACGTTCGTGAGGAAGACGTCCGCCTCCGCCAGCAGCCGGTGCGCGACCTCCCGCCCCGCCTCCGCGCCGAGGTCGAGCTGGATGCTCCGCTTGCGGTTGTTCGCGAGCTCGAACCCCGACTCCACGCGCCGCCCGTCCACCTCGATCGTCGAGCCGCGGCTCGGGTCGGCGCTCCCCGCCGGCTCAACCTTCACGACGTCGGCGCCGTACGCGGCGAGGATCCCGCCGGCCGCGGGCACCATCACCCACGAGGCGAGCTCGACCACGCGCAGCCCGGCGAGCGGCCCGTCCTCGCTCATCGCCGTCGCGCACCCGGCGCGCGGCGCGCGGCGGCGGCGCTCACGCGTCCTGGAACGCTGGCACACGCTTCTCCGCGAACGCCGTCGTCCCCTCGCGCGCGTCGGCGGAGGCCGAGGCGATCCGTGAGTACTCCTTGTAGAGCCGCAGCCCCTCCTGCAACGGGAGGTCGCGGCCGCGGTAGGCGAGCTCCTTGATCAGCCGTGCCGCGCTCGGCCCGTTCCCCGCGATGCGCTCGGCGAGCGCGTACGCCGTCGGCATCAGCTCGTCCGGCGCCACCACGTGGCTCACGAGCCCGACGCGCAGCGCCGTCTGCGCGTCGATGAATTCGCCGCTGAGCAGCAGGTACATCGTGTTCGACATCCCGATGATGTCGGGGAGCCGCAGCGCCCCGTAGCCGTGGAGGATGTTCCACTTCACCTCGGGCGACCCGAACTGCGACCGATCGGAGGCCACGCGCACGTCGCAGAAGAGCGCGAGCTCCATGCCACCGGCGAGGCAGTAGCCGTCGATCGCCGCGAGCGTCGGCTTGGCGCACTCCATCCCGTTGTCGAAGCGACGGGCACGGTACGGCTGCCAGCCGGCCGCCGCGCCGCGCCCGCCGCCCATCTCGTAGAGGTCGTGCCCGGCCGAGAAGGCGCGCCCCCCCGTGCCCGTGACGACGACGCAACGGACCTCCCGGTCCGCCTCCGCCCTGCGGAAGCCGTCGCTGATCGCCTCGTACATCGCGTTGGTCATCGCGTTCATCCGCTCGGGGCGGTTCAACGTGATCGTCGCGATGCGACCGCGCACCTCGTACTCGACCTCGGCCATGGCGCTCTCCCTCATCCGCCGGGCTGCCGCCTGCCCGAGGCTAGGCGTCGAGCCAGTAGTACGCGAGTTGCTCGGTCGGACCCCCCAGGCCGCGCGTGTCGCGGATCCCGCGCACCCGCGCCGCGAAAGCCTGGAACGAGGTGCCGCCACCGCCCGTGCCCGGCACGATGTACATCTTCTCGTCGTTCGTCCGCTGGAGCTGCTTCACGATCTCCGACCGCTTGTTGATGTTGATCTCCGCCGCCTGCTTCGCCTTCAGGTCGAGCATGTCCTTCGTGTGCAGCAGGCGCCGGTTCTCGGGATTGTCGTCGATCTGCTCGCCCAGGTAACCGGAGAGCGACGAGAACCCCCCGAAGTTGCCGAGCGACATCCCCTGGAAGCGTCCCTGCCACGTCTGCGTGATGAACTTTGAGCTGTAGTCCTGGGTCTCGGTGACGATCGGGAAGCCGGCCTCCGCCAGCGACCCTTGGATCGCCTCGGCCGCGCTCCCGAACGTCGCGCCGTACCGGTTGTTCGTGTACTGGTAGGTGATCTTCAGATCCTTCGGGAGGCCGATCGCGTCGAGCAGCTTGCGCGCCTCCTTCGGATCGTGGGCGAAGTACTTGGCCGAGGGCCCCTGCTCGGCGGACTTCGGGTCGAGCCACCAGCGCTTGCCCATGCCGACCGCCACCTGGTTGTTCCAGTCCGTGGAGACGTCGAGCCCCGCGCTCTTCAGCGCCTTCACGTTGTAGAGGAACTCGAGCAGGTCGCCGCGGTTCATCGCGTAGGAGGCCGCGATGCGGAAGCGCTCGTCATGCCACATCGCGCCCGGGCTCGCCTCGACGGGCGAGAAGAAGAGCCCCCACATGCCCGTGCCGACGCGACTCAGCCACTGCGCCTTCGGTAGCTGGCTGCGCAGCGAGAGCACGTCGTCCGAGCGCACGCTGAGGTTGAAGACGTTGCCGCCCTGGAACTGCGCGAGCTGGTTCGCGTACTCGGGGATGATCGCCTGGTGCACCTCGTCCATGTACGGGACGCCCTGCACGAAGTAGTCGGGGTTGCGCTTGAAGACAAACCGCGAGGAGACGTCGTACGTCTCCATGATCCAGGGACCGCTGCCGATCGACCGCTTCGTGGGGTCGTACTTGCCGTCGTACTCCACGGGCACGACCCAGAAGAGGAAGCCGTCGGCGAGCTGCTCGAGGAAGTCGGCGTTCGGCGCGTCGTGCGTGAACTGCAGCGTGTGGCTGTCGACCGCCTTCAGCCCCTTGATGTTGCGGACGGCGGCGGCGAGCGTCGACTTCGGGCCCGTCAGCTTGTTCCAGGAGAAGACGACGTCCTCGGAGGTCAGTTCACGACCGTTGACCGGCGCGACGTTCTGGAACTTCACCCCCTTGCGGAGCTTGACCACCCAGGTGGCCCCGTCGGCGGTCTCTGCGGACTCCGCCAGGTCGCCGACGGGAGCCTGCTCGAAGGGGTTCTTCCCCGGCTGCGCGTCGATCCGGAACAGCCGGCTCTGGGTGAACGCGGAGACGACGCGCGCGGCGAAGCTCGGGTTCGTGTAGAGGTCGATCGAGGGCGGGTCCCCGGCGGTGAACGTGCGATACACGCCGCCGCGCTTCACGGCGGGCGCGGCTGGCGCCGCGGTCGCGACGGCGCCAGCCGCGCCACCCGTCGACGGGGTCGCCTTCGCCGCCGGCGCCGCATCCTCGCCGCCGCAGCCCACGAGCGCGGCGGCGGCGAGCCCGGCGGTGGTGGTCGCGCCGGCGCGGAGCACGGCACGGCGGCCGAAGCGGCGGGCGCGAGCGGTCGGGGCGTGCGGGGTCGCCAGCATGGTGAAACTCCCTCCGGTGCCTCGGGCGGCCGCCGGCCCGCGCCGGCCGTCCCACGAGATGCCGCGAGTATCCGGAAGGCCCCGCCGGGGTGCCTATTGCAAGAGTTGACTAGGCCGGCCCCGCGCCGGACCCGAGGCTCAGTCGCTGAGGTAGCCCGCACGCAGCGCCACGGTCGCCGCCTCCGCGCGGTTCGCCGCCCCCAGCTTTGAGAGCGCGTTGCTCACGTGACGCGCCACCGTGTGACGGCTGATCCGCAGCGCGACCGCGATCTCCCGGTTCGTCCTCCCCGCGGAGACCAGGCGGAGCACCTCGCGCTCGCGCGCCGAGATCGGCGCCCCGGCGCCGGGTGCGGCCACGTCCCCGATCGCGCTCCGCGCGGCGGCGACGTCGTCGAGGAGCAGCGCCAGGCCGGGCGCGCGCGCCAGCCGCTCGGCCTCCGCGATCGCCGCCGCCCGCTCGGCCACGGGGTCGCGGCCCGTCACGGCGAGCCCGAGCAGCGCCTGCGCCCGTTCCCCTGGTAGCGCCTCGTCCTCCGCCCACCGCAGCGCGCGCTCGAAGTACGCGACCGCCGCCTCGCGGGCGCCCAGCCGGAGCGCGAGCTGCCCGCGGATGCGGTCGAGCCCCGTCGCCGCCATGAAGATGAAGCGCACCGCCTGCCACCGCTCGCTCTCCGCGAGCACGGACGCCACCAGCGCCCGCTCGCCGTGGCGCACGAGCGCCTCGCCGACCACCGCCACCGCATCCTGGCGGTCCGGCGCGTACTCGCTGCCCTCGCGCCGCGAGGCCCACGCCGCGAGCTCCCCGCGCG
>VGNK01000150.1 GCA_016866055.1 Chloroflexota bacterium
CTTGTGGAGCAGTACGGCGCGCGCGCCGACGCCTCCGCGGCGCTGCGCGCGGAGCTCGAGCGCGCGGCGCGCGCCGCCTCCGACGCGTACGCCGAGATGGCGACCTACCTCGACGAGGGCTACGCGCCGCGCGCCGAGCCGCGCGACGCGGTCGGCGCCGAGCGCTACGCGCTGCAGGCGCGCGCCTACACCGGCGCCACCCTCGACCTGCTCGAGACCTACGCGTGGGGCTGGGAGGAACTGACGCGTATCGAGACGGAGATGGAGGCGACCGCGGCGCAGGTCGTGCCGTCGGGCGGCGTCGACGCCGCGCGCGAGCTGCTCGAGAGCGACCCCGAGCGGGCCATCGAGGGGGTCGAGGCGTTTCGGCGCTGGATGCAGGAGCTGCAGGACGCCACGATCGCGGAGCTCGACGGCACGCACTTCGACATCCCCGAGCCGGTGCGGCGCATCGAGGCGATGATCGCGCCGCCCGGCGGGGCGCTCGCGATGTACTACACGGGGCCGTCCGAGGACTTCAGCCGCCCCGGGCGGACCTGGTACCCGACCGGCGGGCGCACGCGCTTTCCGCTCTGGTCGGAGGTGTCGGTCGCCTACCACGAGGGCGTCCCCGGCCACCACCTGCAGATCGCGATGCTGTGCTACCTCGCGGAGGAGCTGTCGCGATACCAGCGGCTGCTCGCGCTGACCTCCGGGTACGCGGAGGGATGGGCGCTCTACGCGGAGCGGTTGATGGAGGAGCTCGACTACCTCGAGCACCCCGACTACCGGCTGGGGATGCTCGTCTCGCAGGCGTTTCGGGCGGCGCGCGTCGTGGTCGACATCGGCATGCACCTCGAGCTCGAGATCCCGGCCGGGCAGTCGTTTCACCCGGGCGCGCGCTGGACGCCGGAGCTGGGGCTCGAGTTCATGACGCCGCGCAACCCGTTCGACGAGGCGTTCGCGCGCAGCGAGATCGACCGCTACCTCGGCGTGCCCGGGCAGGCGATCTCGTACAAGGTCGGCGAGCGCTACTGGCTCGCCGCGCGCGAGGCCGCGAACCGCGCCGAGGGGGCGCGCTTCGAACTCAAGGCGTGGCACGCGAAGGCGCTGCGCGTCGGGCCGATGGGGCTCGACCAGCTGCGCCGCGAGCTGGGGGGCTGAGCGCGTCGTGCGCGTGCTCGTCTTCGGCGCGAGCGGCTACATCGGCTCGCACCTCGTCGCGCGGCTGCGCGCCGAGGGCCACGCCGTGCGCGCGAGCAGCCGGCGCCGCGAGGTGCTCGAGGGTCGGGGCTGGAGCGGCGTCGAGGTGGTGCAGGCGGACGCACTCGAGCCCGAGACGCTCGGCTCCGCGCTCGCGGGAGTCGAGGTCGCGTACTACCTCGTGCACTCGATGGCCTCGGGGCGCGACTTCGCCGAGCGCGACCGGCGGGGCGCGGCCCACTTCCGCGACGCGGCCGCCGCGGCCGGCGTGCGCCGCATCGTCTACCTCGGCGGGCTGCAGGCCGGCGGAGGGGACGGCCACGAGGCCTCCGAGCACCTCGCGTCGCGCCGGGAGACCGGCGAGGTGCTGCGCGCGGGACCCGTGCCGGTGACCGAGCTGCGCGCCGGGATCGTGGTCGGCCCGGGGTCCGCGGCGTTCGAGGTGCTGCGCGACCTCGTCTACCACCTGCGCGTGATGGTGACCCCGCGGTGGGTGCGATCGCGCATGCAGCCGATCGCGCTCGACGACCTGCTCGAGTACCTCGTGCGCGTGCCGGCGAGGGAGGGGACGGAGGGCGGCGTCTACGACGTCGGCGGGCCCGAGGTGCTCTCGTACGCCGAGATGCTCCGCGGGTTTGCGGAGGTGAGCGGGCGCTCGCTCCGGATCATCCCGGTGCCGGTGCTCACGCCGCGGCTCTCCTCGTACTGGCTCGACCTCGTGACCGCGGTGCCGGTCTCGGTCGCGCGGCCGCTGATCGACGGGCTCGCGCACGACCTGATCGCGGACGACCGCGGGATCCGGCGGCTCATCCCGTTGAGGCTCCGCACCTACCGCGAGGCGGTGACGGCGGCGCTCGATGCCGAGCGGCGCGAGGGGGTGCCGGTGCGCTGGACCGAGGGGGCGTTCCGCTTCCGCGGCTCGCGCCACGACGTCTCCTACTACAGCAAGAGCGCGCGGGCGATCGCGGACGCGGGCGTCTCGGCCGGCGTCGCGTGGCGCGAGGTCCGTTCGGTCGGTGGCGCGCGGGGGTGGTACTGGCAGACGTGGCTCTGGCGGCTGCGCGGCGTGGTCGACCGCGCCGTCGGCGGCGTGGGGATGCGGCGCGGCCGCCGCTCGCAGGAGTCCGTGCAGGTCGGGGACGCCATCGACTTCTGGCGGGTGGTCGCGCTCGAGCCGGGGCGCCGGATGACGCTGCTCGCGGAGATGCGGCTGCCCGGGGCGGCGGTGCTGGAGCTCGCGGTCGAGCCGGTGGGGGCGGAGCGCTCGCGCGTGGAGGTGGCCGCGCACTTCCACCCGGCGGGGCTGGCGGGGCTGCTCTACTGGTACGCGCTCGCGCCCGTGCACGTCGCGATCTTCCGCGGGCTCGCCCGCGCGATCGCGCGGCGCGCCGAGCAGCGCGCGGTCAGCGAGCCGGCGCGAACTCGATGATCTCGCTGCGCAGGCGGCCGCGCTCGACCTCGATCAGCGCGTAGGTGCCCGGGACCATGAACGATGGGTAGCCCTGACCCGGGTTGATGAAGCGCATGCCGTTCACGGTCTCGTTGAGCGGCTCGTGGATGTGCCCGTAGCAGATCGCGTCGAGGCGGCCGTACGCGGAGGCGGGGAAGTCGGGGAGCAGTTGCTCCGGGGGGAACTCGGGGCCTCCCCACGCGGGGTGGGTGACGCCGATGCGCACGCCGTCGACCTCGAGGATCTCGCGGTAGGGGATCGCGCGCCGAAGCTCCGGCGGATCGGAGTTGCCGTGCACGACGACGGCGCGGCGGGCGGCGGCACGGAAGCCCTCGACGGCGTCGAGGTGCACCCAGTCGCCGCAGTGGACGGCGATGTCCGCCGCGGCGACGGCGTCGCGCAGCGCCGGGTGAGCCTGGTCCCAGCGGCGGATGTGCGTGTCCCCGGTGACGACGATGCGCGTCATGGCGACAGTGTCCCGGCTGGGGACGCTGCGATCGAGCGCGCGGGGATGCGACGACGGCGCGACGCGCGAAGGCGACCGGGCTCTCGGCGAGCCGCGGGTCTCCACCCGCGGGTCGGGCGTCGGCGGCCGGCGCCCGCGCGCGTTGAGCGCACGGGGTGGGGTGCTAGCATCGCCCGGCCCGAACGGCGACGCAGGCGCCGACGCAGCCCCCGACGGGAGGAGCGCGATGAAGCTGCACGAATACCAGGCGAAGGAGCTGCTCGCGCGCTACGGCGTGCCGGTGCCGAAGGGGCGCGTCGCGCGCACGCCGGCCGAGGCGGAGGCGATCGCGAAGGAGCTCGGCGGCGGGGTCGTGGTCAAGGCGCAGGCGCACACTGGCGGCCGCGGCAAGGGCGGCGGCGTGAAGCTTGCGAAGAACCCCGCGGAGGCGAAGGCCGCAGCCGCGCAGATCATCGGGATGCAGCTCGTCACTGCGCAGACGGGGCCGCAGGGGCTCCGCGTCGCCTCGGTGCTGGTGGAGGAGCAGGTCGCGATCGACCGCGAGCTCTACCTGAGCGTCACGATCGACAACTCCGCGGGCATGCCCGTCGTGATCGCCTCGGCGGCCGGCGGCATGGACATCGAGCAGGTGGCGGAGGAGACGCCCGAGCAGATCTTCCGGCAGCACGTGCACCCGTCCACCGGGTTCATGCCGTACCAGGCGCGCGCGCTCGCGTTCGCCACCGGCCTCACCGGCGACCTCATGCGCCCCGCGACCGACCTCATCGCCGCGCTCGTGCGCGCGTTCCAGGAGAGCGACGGCTCGCTGGCCGAGATCAACCCGCTCGCGGTGACGAAGGACGGCAAGCTGCTCGCCGCGGACGCGAAGTTCTCGGTCGACGACAACGCGGACTTCCGCCACGAGCCGCTGATGGCGCTGCGCGACACCACGCAGGAGGACCCGCGTGAGGTCGAGGCGCGCGCGGCCGGCATCGAGAACTACGTGAAGCTCGACGGGAACATCGGCTGCCTCGTGAACGGCGCCGGGCTCGCGATGGCGACGATGGACGCGATCAAGTTCGAAGGCGGGCAGCCCGCGAACTTCCTCGACATCGGCACCGCGAACAGCGTGGACGCGGTGGTGACCGCGCTGAAGATCATCGGGGCCGATCCCGACGTGAAGGCGGTGCTCGTCAACATCTTCGGCGGGCTCGCGCGCACGGACATCATCGCGGACGGGGTCGTCGCGGCGATCCGCGAGGGGTACGTCAAGCAGCCCACGGTGGTGCGGCTCGCGGGGACGAACGTCGGCGAGGGGCTGCGGATCCTGGACGAGTCGGGGATCGACCTGGTGCGCGCGGACGGCTTCGCCGAGGCGGCGCGCAAGGCGGTGCAGGCGACCGGCTAGGTCGAGCGCGCCGGCGCGGCGAGGCGGCGAGGGGAGAGGCGCATAGCATGGCGGTACTGCTCAACCGGGAGAGCCGGGTCGTCATCCAGGGGTTCGGCGCGGCGGGTCAGCGCGAGGCGCACACCTCGCGCGCCTACGGCACGCAGGTCGTCGCCGGCGTGACGCCGGGACGCGGCGGGCAGGAGATCGACGGCTTCCCGATCCGCAACACGGTGCGCCAGGCGGTCGACGAGTTCGGCGCGAACGTCTCGCTGATCTTCGTCCCCGCCCCGTTCGCCGCGGACGCGATCGTGGAGGCGGCCGACGCCGGCGTCCCCGTGGCGATCTGCATCACCGAAGGGATCCCGCCGCTCGACATGGTGAAGGTGAAGGCGTACCTGCGGGCGTCGGGCACGATCCTGATCGGCCCGAACTGCCCGGGGGTGATCTCGCCGTCGGAGCGGGCGCGCGCGGGGATCATGCCGCCGGACGTCTACCTCGAAGGAAGCGTCGGGGTCATCTCGCGCTCCGGGACGCTCGTCTACGAGACGGTGGACCAGCTCACGCGGCTGGGGGTCGGCCAGTCGGGGAGCGTCGGGGTGGGCGGCGACCCGATCATCGGGACGTCGCAGCGGGAGGCGCTGGCGCTTTTCGAGGCGGACGACGAGACCGCGGCGGTCGTGCTGATCGGGGAGATCGGCGGGACCGCCGAGCAGGAGGCCGCCGACTACATCAGGCAGATGTCGAAGCCGGTGGTGGCGTTCATCGCGGGGGCGACGGCGCCGACGGGCCGGCGGATGGGCCACGCGGGCGCGATCATCGCGGGCAAGGCCGGGACCGCGCAGGCGAAGCAGACCGCGCTCATGAACGCCGGGGCGACCGTCGTCCAGTCGCCGTCGCTCATCGGCGAGACGATGCAGCGCGTGCTGAAGGAGCGGGGGTTGACCTAGCCGCGCGCCGTCCGGCACTCGCCGGGGCGCGCGGCTGGCCTGCGTTCGAGGCTAGGTCTGAGCCGGGGGCGCGGGATCGAGGTACTTCTTCGGGTTGCCGATGAAGCGGTTCCGGCACCCCATGTCGTTGAAGTAGAACCACTTCCCCTCGTGGTTCCACTTGAGGCCTTTCTCGGTGTCGAACGCCTTCCCGCACACCATGCAGGTCTGATCGGCCATCGCTTCCCCTCCGATCCGCACCGGTTGAGCGGGCGCAGTATACGACGGGCGTCATTCCCGGATCGCGCCGCGAACGCGCGGCAACGTGAAGGCGGACCGCGAAGACCGGACATTGCGGGGCGCGCGAACAGGGGACCGCGAGGACCGAGACCGCCGGGGACGTGCGCAGGGACCGCGGAGATGCGGGGCGGACGCGGGCCGGCGCCGCGCGCCGCTCAGCGGGACCTGGCCCCCCGCTCGCCGCGCGACCCTTCGGACGCGCGCTCGCGGATCAGCGCCGCGAGGATCGTCCGGTGGCACTGATCGTCGGGGTGGGAGCCGCACAGCAGCGTGACCCCGGTGCCGGTCGCCATGCGGGTCGCCCAGTCGAGGAGCGAGGTCCGCGCGGCGATCTCCGCCCGATAGCGGCGCTCGAACTCCTCCCACGGGACCGCGCCCGCCTGGTATCCGTCGAGCAACTCGTCCGACGGGCCGAGGTCGCGCTCCCACTGGTCGACCGCGCCCTTCGCGACCCCGCGCGGCCAGCGCCGCATCACGAGCAGGCGCGGATAGGGCTCTGCGGGCGGGTGGTAGACGGAGCCGGTCGCGATGCGGACCTCGGGCGCGTTCATCCGAGCAGCGCGTCCGCGAGGCCCTGCAGGCCACCGGGCAGCCCCGGGTCCGGCGCGCCGACGAGCGAGCCGTGGGCGGCGAGCTCGCCGGCGCGCGCGAAGCAGTGAGCGGCGGTGCGCGCGAGCTGGTCGCAGACGCGGCGCTGCGCCGCTGCCCCGAGCAGCGGCTCACCGAAGCGGGCGCCGTCGAGCGCCAGCAGATAATCGTCGGTGGAGGCGCGCACACGCGCGAGGGCCTCGGCGGCGGCGTCGAACGCCGGGTCGCCGCCGGCGGCGTCCGCCGTGGCGATCGCGCGTGCGAGCTCGTGGTCGGTGGGGAGGCCGCGCGCCGCGACGTTCCAGAAGCGGTCCTCCGCCGCCGCGACGTGCGCGAGCGTGCGCGCGCCGGCGTTCAGCCGGGCGATCGTCCGGACCCGCGCCGGGGCGGGCAGCGACTGCGCCACGCGACCGATCTCG
>VGNK01000151.1 GCA_016866055.1 Chloroflexota bacterium
CCGCGACCACGCGCGGCATCGCCGCGGTGCGCTTCGGCGACGACGCGGGGTCGCTCGGCGACGAGCTCGGGCGCGACTTCCCGCGCGCCGAGCTCGTCGACGACATGGAGGCGCTCGCGCCGTGGTTCGCGCTCGTGCGCGAGCACCTCGCCGGCCGCAGCCGGCTGCTCGAGCTGCCGCTCGACGTGCAGGGCACCACGTTCCAGCTCCGCGTCTGGGAGGCGCTGCGCGCGATCCCGCCGGGCGAGACGCGCACCCACGGCGAGCTCGCGCGCGATCGGCGTGCCCGGCGGTGCGCGAGCGGTGGGCGGCGCGTGCGCGCGCAACCCCGCTGCGGTCGCGATCCCCTGCCACCGCGCAGTCGGCGAGGCGGGCACGGGCGGCTACCGCCGGGGCGCCCGCCGCAGAGCGGCGCTGCTCCGCCTCGAAGGCGCGTCGCAGGAGGGGGCCGCGGCGAGCTGAGCGGGGGTCGCATACGCTGGCGTGCCGCGGGCGCACGGGGTGCCCGGCGGACGGAGGCGCAACGCGTGCGGATCGGGCTGCTCTCGGACACGCATGTGCCTGAGGCGCCCGTGCTCTTCGCGGAGATCCTCGAGGCCCTCCGCGGCGTCGACCTCATCCTTCACGCGGGCGACATCGTGGTCCCGCGCGTGCTCGACGAGCTCGAGGTGGTGGCCCCCGTGCTCGCGGCGCAGGGCAACCACGATCATCTCTTCGACGGCGACCCGCGCGTGCGTCCGCTCCACCTGCTCGAGATCGAGGGCCACCGGGTGGCGCTCGTGCACCAGTTCGAGCCGCTCAACGCCGGGCGGGAGTACCTCTCGCGCGCGCTGCTCGCGGGCGTTTGGCCCGACGTGGTGGTCTGCGGCGACACGCACGTCGAGCGCATCGACCGCATCGACGGGATGCTCTGCGTGAACCCGGGGAGCGCGACGCTGCCCCGGAACCGCAGCCCGCGGCTCGGGCACATCGGGATGCTCGAGCTGGTGCGGGGCGGGGCGCCGCGCGCGTGGATCACGGACCTGGGGGCCGGCTGAGCCGGCGGTGCCGGCCACGGACGGGCTGGGGCATCCGAGGTCTGGCCGCCGGAGCGCGATGCGGCGGCGGCCTCAACGGCGTCGCGGCGCGCGCCGGAAGCTACGGCGGGGGTGGGTGACGGAAGCTCGCCGGGGGCGGGCTCGGGCGAGGGTCGACTGAACGAGGCCGTGTCCCGCCGGTCCAGGGCTGGCACGCCGCGGTGAACCACAACGCCGCACCGAGCAGCCCGAAGCCGGCCCATCGGATCATCCCAGCGCCTCGCGGCCCAGCAGCCAACCGGCTCGCGCCTCGGCCCACTCGAACCCGCGCGTCGGGGACCGCAGCGTATCCCGGGGCCACTCACGCCGCCGGGGTCCGAGTCGATGGGAACGCTCGGCGCGGGTTGCGCGCGCGTGGGTTGGCGCGAACACAGCGAGGCGGTGCGGGACGCCCTGGTCGGACGCCGCCGCGCCGCCTCACGCGGGAGCGGCCTGCTAGAACGACCGGAAGGCCGTGCCCACCGTCCAGATGTGGTCCGGGTCGATGCCGCGGTGCTCCGCTTCGCGCGCCCGCCGGTCCTGCATCGCGCGGCGCTCCCAGGCCGCGTCACGGCGCTCGGACTCGGTGCCGCGAGCGCGCCGGACGAACCAGCCGAAGCCCCCGAACCGGCCCGTCCTCCCCCGAATCGTCTGCGTCGCAGTCGTCACTGTGGTCTCCGTCTCTTCGTGCCCGCCGCGCGGGAGCGCGCTCGCGCCCCGCACTGGCAGCATCTCGATCGGTCGTCAACGGCTCCATGAACGCGTTCAACCGGCCCCCGTCGCCGTCGCCCACGGCCGCCTACGCCGGCCCGTACCGCGCGGCCGTGCGGCCGCGGGTGTCCTCGAGCCGCGCCAGTGCGGGGTCGACCCGCCGGGAGCGCTCGACGCTCGCCCCCGCCGCGGTCCCGTTCACGGCGTCGGCCAGGCGCCGCATCCGCTCCTCGATGACGCGGCCCAGCGGGATCCGCCGCGGGCGCCGCCACCGCTCCCACGCCCTGCCGTGCATCGCCATGGCTGTCTCCCCTCGAACGGTCACGGCCCGACGCACGACACGCTCGCGCAACGCCGCGTCCGCCTCCATGAACGCCTTGACATACGTGCAGCAGCGGCGAAGCGCGCGCCCGTCCCCGCCCGTCCCGATCGACGCTCGCGCGCACGCGCGATCGCCGAGAACTCGCTCCCGTGACGGTTGCGACGGGAGCGGCGGCCGGCGGCCCGCCTGCTGTAGGATGCGCTGGCGGAGGGGGGACGCCGGCATGCGCATCGAGAACGACCAGGGGCTCTCGGACCTCGTCGCGAGCGCAGAGGAGACGAAGCTCTGCACGGGCTTCCAGTTCACCGAGGGACCGATCTGGATCGCCGCAGACGGGGCGCTCCTGTTCAGCGACATCCCCGGCAACCGCATCCACCGCTGGCGCCCCGGCGCGAGCGCGGCGGAGGTCTACCGCGAGCCGAGCGGCTACTCGAACGGCCTCACGCTCGACCGTGAGGGCCGCGTGGTCGCGTGCGAGCACGGCGGCCGGCGCGTCTCGCGCGCGCCGTACCGCGCCACGAGCCCCGACGGCGCCGCCGCCGACGTCGTGACGAGCCACGACGGGAAGCGGCTCAACAGCCCGAACGACCTCGTCGTGCACTCCTCCGGCGCCATCTACTTCACCGACCCCACGTACGGGCTGCCCCGCCCCGGCGCGACCCGCGTCATGGGCGACCCGAACGCGAAGCAGGAGCTGGACTTCCAGGGGGTCTACCGGCTTGCCCCCAACGGCGCGCTCGCGCTCCTCGTCCGCGACTTCACGCAGCCGAACGGGCTCGCCTTCTCGCCGGACGAGTCGGCGCTCTACGTCGGGGACTCGCAGGACCGCATCATCCGGCGCTACCTCGTCGCCGCGGACGGCTCGCTCAGCGGCGGCGATCTCTTCGTCGACATGCGACGGGACGAGCGGCGCGGCGCGCCGGACGGGATGAAGGTCGACGAGGACGGCCGCCTCTGGACGACCGGCGCGGGCGGGGTGTGGGTGGTCGCACCCGACGGGAAGCGGCTCGGGGTCTTCGAGACCGAGGAGCACGCCGCGAACCTCACGTTCGGGGGCGCGCGCTTCTCGACGCTGTTCCTCACCGCGACGACGAGCGTCTTCAGCGTCGAGACCCGGGTGCGCGGGATCGCGCCGGGCTCGCGCGGCTGACGCGGCGCCCCGCCCGGTCCGCCGGCGGCCGGGCCGCGCGGCGGGCGGCGCGCGGGGCGCGGTTACACTCGTCGTGCAACTGTCGACGCCGGTTGGTGCGGGCGGCCGGTGGGGACGGAGGGCGACGCGATGGCGAGCTGGATCGCGAACATGATGGGTCGTGGGACCGCGACCGACCCCGTGTGCGGGATGCACGTCAGCAAGAAGAACCCGCGCGGCGGCACGCACGAGCACGAGGGCAAGACCTACTACTTCTGCGGTCCGGGGTGCCGCGCCGAGTTCCAGGAGGACCCGCAGGGGTACCGCTCGGGTCGCAAGAGGATGGAGATGTAGTGGGAGCACCCTCGGGACGCCCCGGGCCGGCGAGGATCGTGGGGGTGGGCAGGTGGCCGACTACGACGCGCGCACCGCGCTGATCGTCGTCGACGTCCAGAACGACTTCGCGGACCCCGCCGGGGGGCTCTACGTGCGCGGCGGCGAGGAGATCGTCCCGCACGTCAACGACGAGATCGAGCGCGCCCGCGGCGCGGGCGCGCTCGTCGTCTACACGCAGGACTGGCACCCGGAGTCGACGCCGCACTTCGAGAAGGACGGCGGCGTCTGGCCCGTGCACTGCGTGCGCGACACGTGGGGCGCCGAGCTGCACCCGGCGCTGCGCGTTGAGGGCGAGGTCGTGCGCAAGGGGACCGACGGCGAGGACGGGTACTCCGGCTTCACGGTGCGTGATCCGCGCAGCGGCGCGCCGACCCCGACGGTGATGGAGTCGAAGCTGCGCGAGCGCGGCGTGGAGCGGGTCGTCGTCGTCGGGATCGCCGCGGACGTCTGCGTGAAGGAGACGGCGCTCGACGCCGTCACGCGCGGGTTCGGCACGACCGTGCTGCGCGAGGCAACGCGCGGCGTTGACCTGCAGCCCGGCGACACCGAGCTGGCCTTCGTCGCGCTCGCGGAGGCCGGGGCGGCCGTCGAGTGACCGCACCCGACCCCGAGCGCGCGCCCGGCTTCGAGGCCGCGCTCTTCACCGACCTCTACGAGCTGACGATGCTCCGCGCATACCACGCGGAGGGGCTCACGGCGCGCGCGGCGTTCTCGCTCTACGTGCGCGACCTCCCGCCCGAGCGCAACTTCCTGATCGCCGCGGGGCTCGAGGACGTGCTCGACTACCTGGAGCGGCTGGCGTTCTCGGCGGAGGCGCTCGAGCACCTGCGGTCGCTCCCGCAGTTCGACGACGCGTTCGTGAACTGGCTCGCGCGCCTGCGCTTCACCGGCGACGTGCACGCGATCCCCGAGGGCACGCCGGTGTTCGCCGGCGAGCCGCTGCTCGAGGTCGAGGCGCCGATCGCCGAGGCACAGCTCGTCGAGACCTACCTGCTCAACCAGATCACCTTCCAGACGCTGATCGCGTCGAAGGGCGCGCGCGTCGTCGCGGTCGCCGGCGGCAAGCCCGTGATCGACTTCGGGACGCGGCGCACCCACGGGACCGACGCGGCGCTGAAGGCGGCGCGGGCGCTCTTCCTCGCCGGCTTCGAGGCGACCTCGAACGTCGAGGCGGGCCGGCTCTACGACATCCCGGTGATGGGGACGATGGCGCACAGCTACGTGCAGGCGCACGACGACGAGCTCGATGCCTTCCGCGAGTTCTCGCGCCTCTACCCGGGCTCCGTGCTCCTCGTCGACACGTACGACACGGAGCAGGGCGTGCGCCACGCGATCCGGGTGGCCGGGGAGCGCCGCGACTCGTTCACGCTGGGGGCGGTGCGGCTCGACTCCGGCGACCTGCTCGCGCACGCGGTGCGGGCGCGCGAGCTGCTCGACGAGGCGGGACTGCAGGACATCAGCATCGTCGCGAGCGGGGGGCTGGACGAGCACCGGATCGCGGAGCTCGAGTGCGCGGGCGCGCCGATCAATAGCTACGCGGTCGGCACGCGGGTGGGGACGAGCGCGGACACACCGCTGCTCGAGAGCGTCTACAAGCTCGTGGCGTATCGCGGCACGGGACGATCGAAGCGCTCGGAAGGCAAGGCCACGCTGCCGGGGCGCAAGCAGGTGTTCCGGCGCGCGGTGATGCCCGGCGGCGAGTTCGAGGGCGACGTGATCGCGGCGGCCGACGAGTCGCTCGAGGGCGAGCCGCTGCTGCAGCCGGTGATGCTCGGCGGACGGCGGCTGCAGCGCGCGCGACCGCTCCTGCGCGCGGTGCGCTCCCGCACCGCCGCGGAGATCGCGCGCCTCCCCGTGCGCCTGCGCGCGCTCGAGCCCGCCTCCCCGCCGTACCCGGTGACGCTCTCGGAGCGGCTGAGCGCCCTGGGCGAGCGGCGGGCGTGAGCCCGCCGAGTCCCGCGTGACGTCACGGCGGGCCTGAAGCCCGCCTCTGGCCGAACCGGCTCGCCGCCGCTACCCGTCGCGCCAGATCATCACGCGCCGCGCCGCCGCCTGGTCGCGCGCGCTCTTCTCCTGGAACGTCGACACGAACGACCCGGGGAGCAGCGGCGCCGCGTCGCGCCAGAAGAGCGGCTCGTCCGCGGTGAGCCGCGCCCGCTCGCGGACCGCGACCAGATAGCCGGTCGCGTCGCCCCAGTCGAACGACTCGATCACCTCGCCGGCGAGGTAGCCCGTCCCGCCGGGGAGGTACGGGTCGCCCGCCCGCGTCAGGCGGTGCTCGATGCCCTCGAGCTTGTCGCGCTCGCGCCCGGAGCGCAGGCCGAGCGGCGCGAGCAGCGTCGACTGCTCGGCGGAGAGCAGCGTGACCGCGAGCGTCCCCGCGCGCGCGACGAGATCATGCGTGTGGTTCTCCTTCCAGAGCCCCACGAGCACGCGCGGGCGATCGGGGACGATCGACGCGCCGAACACGGCGACGCAGATCTGCGCGTTCGGGCGCTCGCCGTGGGAGCCGACCGCGCAGAGCGGCGCCCAGAGGTACGAGAGCGGATCGCGCGCCTGCTCGCCCGCCATGCGGCGGAGCCTACCCCGGATCGCGCGGGCCGGCGCGTAGAGTGGGGGGCGCCCCCCCTGCGTGAGAGGTGCACGGTGTCCGCGCGCGCGACGAACCTCGCGATCCTCGCGCTGCTGCTCGCGCAGCTGACGAGCGGCGTCGGCGGGTTCCTGACCGGCGAGCCCTCGGGACGCTGGGTCTTCTGGGCGCACAGCGTGGGCGGCTTCGCGCTCGTGCTGCTGATCACCTGGAAGTGGCGTATCGTCGCGCGCTCGTTCGTGCGGCGCGGCGGCGGGCTCTGGGCCGCGCCGTCGGTGCTGCTCGGCGCGCTGTTCCTCGGCTCGCTCGCGACCGGGCTCCTGTGGTCGACGGTGGGGCTCCGCGACGTGCCGGTGCCCGGCGCGGGGCCGGTGAGCGGCCTCACGCTGCACGTCGCGCTCTCGGTGCTGCTCGTGCCGCCGTTCGTCGTGCACGCGGCGGCGCGCTGGGTGCGCCC
>VGNK01000152.1 GCA_016866055.1 Chloroflexota bacterium
AGAGCGCGCGCCCCGAGCAGGCGCGCGCGGCGCGCGCGCCCGACGGCACCGTCGCGGTGCCGGCCCCGCTGCAGGGGACCGTCGTCTCCGTGGAGGTGGAGGCCGGCCAGCAGGTGCGCCGCGGCCAGCTCCTCCTCGTCATGGAGGCGATGAAGATGGAGCACGAGATCCTCGCCACCGCCGGCGGCACCGTGCGCCGCGTCGAGGTCGCCGCCGGCGACACGATCTACGAGGGGCACCCGCTGCTCTTCATCGAGGAGGGCGCCGTCGAGGGCGCGGAGGCCGCGACCGAGGAGGAGGTCGACCTCGACCACATCCGCCCCGACCTCGCCGAGGTGCTCGAGCGCCGGTCGAAGAGCTTCGACGTCAACCGCCCGGCCGCGGTCGAGCGGCGCGCGCAGCTCGGCTACCGCACGACGCAGACGAACGTGGAGGACCTGATCGACCCCGGCACGTTCATCGAGTACGGGCCGCTCGTGCTCGCCGGCCAGCGCATGCGCCGCACGATCGAGGACCTGATCGTGCGCTCGCCGCGCGACGGGATGATCACGGGCGTCGGCAGCGTGAACGGCCACCTCTTCCCCGACCCGGCGAACCGCACGGCGGTGATCGCCTACGACTACACGGTGTTCGCGGGGACGCAGGGCGGGCAGAACCACCGCAAGACCGACCGCATGATCAAGGTCGCGCGCGAGGAGCGGCTGCCGGTGGTGCTGTTCGCAGAGGGCGGCGGCGGGCGGCCGGGCGACACCGACGGCCGCCAGGGCGGCCCCGGCGACACGCGCTCGTTCAGCCAGTTCGCGACGCTCTCCGGGCTCGTGCCGATGGTGGGGATCACCAACGGGCGCTGCTTCGCGGGGAACGCGTCGCTGCTCGGCTGCTGCGACGTGATCATCGCGACCGAGGGCTCGAACCTCGGCATGGGCGGCCCCGCGATGGTGGAGGGCGGCGGGCTCGGCATCTTCGCGCCCGAAGAGATCGGGCCGATGGAGATCCAGGTGCCGAACGGCGTCGTCGACATCCTCGTGCAGGACGAGGCGGAGGCGGTCGCGACCGCGAAGCGCTACCTCTCGTACTTCCAGGGCGCGGTGTCGACGTGGCAGGCGCCGGACCAGCGGCGCATGCGGCGCATCATCCCCGAGAACCGGCTGCGCGTGTACCGCGTGCGCGACGTGATCGAGACGCTCGCCGACGTGGACTCGGTGCTCGAGATCCGCAGGGATTTCGGGATCGGGATGGTGACGTCGCTGATCCGCGTCGAGGGCAGGCCGCTCGGGGTGGTCGCGAACAACCCGCTGCACATCGGCGGCGCGATCGACTCCGACGGCGCGGACAAGGCGGCGCGCTTCCTGCAGCTGTGCGACGCGTTCGACATCCCGGTGCTGCTCCTCTGCGACACGCCCGGGATCATGGTGGGGCCGGAGGTGGAGAAGACCGCGCTCGTGCGGCACGCGAACCGGCTCTTCCTCGTGGGGGCGAACCTCGACGTGCCGTACATGACGGTGATCCTGCGCAAGGCGTACGGCCTGGGCGCGATCGCGATGGCCGGCGGGTCGTACAAGGAGCCGCTGTTCACGGTGTCCTGGCCGACCGGGGAGTTCGGGGGGATGGGGCTCGAGGGGTCGGTGAAGCTCGGCTACCGGGACGAGCTGGCGGCGATCGAGGACCCGGAGGAGCGGCGGCAGCGCTACGAGGAGATGGTGGCGCGGGCGTACGCGACCGGGAAGGCGCTCAACCAGGGGTCGCTGTTCGGGGTGGACGACACGATCGACCCGGCGGAGACGCGGACGTGGGTGGCGAACACGCTGCGGTCGGTGAAGCCGGTGGCGAGGAGCGGGAAGAAGCGATCGTTCGTGGACGGGTGGTAGGGCGAAACGGAGTCAGCGGCGCGCCGACCTCTGCCAGAGCAGCGAGTCCCACCCGTCGGGGGCTGCATACGGGCGTTCGATCGAGCCTAGTCGATAGAGCCACATCACAGTCTGGCGGAGGTCGCCCTCAAGTGTGTCGCATGCCTCCCGTACGCCTGACATTCCGCCCTTCGCGAGATCTCCTTGGACGGGAGCGGTTGCTACCCCCGTGGACGATGCCCGACCGAGCGTCATAGACCGCATCGAGGTAGGCGGCGATTGCGCGAGCGTCGCGTCGGGTCACGCGTGAGAGAAGAGCAGCCCCATGCGTTCGGAATCGATATCCCAGCTCCTGCTTTACGGACGCGCCCCTTGTCGTCAGGAGGATGCTCTCCCCGCGGTCACGTAATCCACAAGTCTGTCGCTCAGGGCGTCGGCTGAGAACGGGTGGCGCCGACGGCCGATAACGAAGCGGCGCACGGCGGCTTGCAGCACCCCATCCGATGCGTCCGTCTCGCCGACAAGAGCAAGAGCGATGCTTCGCGTCCTCCACCTGTCTCGCGCGCACTCGAAGCGCCTCAGCCGCCCGGTCCTCTTCCGACCTCAGACTCCTCAGCCGGGAGGAATCGGACGCAACCGAACCGCAGAAACGTGCTCTGAGGCATCGACCCGGTGCCTGCTTCGCGTGGATGCACTGGGGCCTGCGTCCGCGCTTAGAGCCGGTACACCCTCCTCGCCGTCCCCCCGAACATCGCCGCGCGCTCGTCCGGAGAAAACGCCGCCGACAGCTTCTTGAACTGGTTCCAGAGCACCGTGTAGCTGCACGACGCGCGGTCCACCGGGAAGTTGCTCTCGAACATGCAGCGCGCGGGGCCGAAGCGCTCGATCGCCTCGAGGTACCAGGCGCGGTTCTCGGCGAGCAGCTTGTCGGAGGTGGGCGGGCGCGGGCGCTCGTGCCAGCCGAAGCCGTTCACGGGCATCTGGATGCCGCCGACCTTGAGCACGACGTTCTCGCAGCGCGCGACCGCGGCGAGGTCGCGCTTCCACGCCGCGAAGATCTCGTCACGCCTGCCGGCGAAGGCGCCGGACTGCACGGGCCCGCCGAGGTGGTTGAGGATGATCGTGGTGCCGGGGAAGGCGCGCGCGAGGTCGGCGACCTCGGGGAGCTGCGGGTGGTAGAGCCAGGCCTCGAAGGAGAGGCCGTAGGTGCGCAGCAGCGCGAAGCCGCGGCGGAAGTTGGGGTCGGCGAGCAGGCGCGGCGGGGTGTCGGGGCGCGGCGGGGAGGGCGGCGCGGGGACGCCGGGGAGCGTCCCCGGCTCGGCCCAGGCGGCGCGGTGGCGGATGCCGCGGAAGCGGTTCGGGCTCGCGGCGATCTGCGCCTCGAGCACGGGCGCGACGCGCTCGCCGAGCAGGAGGTCGGCGGTGCCGACGATGCCGGCGCAGGCGCGCAGCGCGCCGTGGCGCCCGCTCGCGCTCATCGCGGCGACGCCCTGCACGAACTCGGTCTCGCCGACGACGCGGAACTCTTCGGCGCCGTCGGCGCGGTACATCGCGCCGCACTCGATGAAGACCGTCTGCACGACGTTGTGGCCGTGGAGGTCGGCGACGAGCTCGTCGAGCAGGTAGCGGCTGCCGGGGCGGTCCCAGAGGTGGTGGTGGGGGTCGACGATCGGGAGGTCGGGCTCGAGGGGCTCCTCGGGGGTGAGCGCGAGCCAGCCGAGGTTGTTGGTCACGGGGAGGCTCCTCTCGCGGCGCGCGAATCATACGCGCGCGGGGCGGCGGACGCGGCGGAGTAGGATGCGCGCGCGTCCGGGCCGCCGGCCAGCGCGGGCCATCGGAGCGACCTCGATTCGCCGGCGTAGCGAGGTGCGGGCGTGCCGGTCGGACAGGCGCTGATCAACCTGATCGCGAACAACGCGATCGGCCTCACCGGCGGGGTGCAGCCGAAGCTCCTCGTCAACCTCGCGGCGCTGCGCGCGCTGCTGCAGCCCGAGCAGGCGGCGCTCACCGCCGCCGCGATCCGTCAGCGCCGCGACGTCGGCACGATGACGCTCAACCCGCCGGGCGGCGGCGCGCCGGTGGGGGTGCCCACGGTCATCCTCATGAGCGCGAACGGGTCGAAGCCGCGGCTCGGCGGGGCGCCGCTGTCGGGCGCGCCGGTGACGCTCGGCGAGCGCGGCCGCAACGGGCACATCCTCGTGGTCGCCGGCGGCAAGGGCGACGGCACGCCCTCGCTCGTGCCGAACGCGAGCACGTCGCCGACGAGTCGCTCAAGTCCGTGATGCTCGTGCAGGGGCTCGTCTTCTACACGCACTCGGTGCTGCGCGGCGCGGCGCTCACCGGCTTCGCGCTGCCCGCGCCGCGCTTCGCCGTCGCGCTCGAAGAGCGCGGTGGCGGGCGGCGGTTCTGGGTGGGCGTGCTCGTCGAGGGGTCGCCCCCGCACCGCATCGCGATGCCGCGGCTCGGCGAGATCGTCGAGGGCGTCGCGCCGCGCGCGGCCGCGCCGGCGGACGGGCCGGCGCTCGCGCGGCTCGAGCGGCGCGTGCCGGTGCGCATGGGGGAGGCGCTCCTCGACTACGACCGCGGCGAGGACGACTACTGCGCGGGCGAGCGGCTGATGGGCGACCCGCTGGTCGTGGTGCTCGAGGAGGAGGGCGCGCCGCGCGCGATGTTCGCCTCGGTGCTGCACGACGTGCGCATCGACGGCCGCGTGCGGCGGCTGCGCTACGAGCACCGCAACCGCATCGACCCCGATCACCAGCGTCGCGGGCTCCTCGGCGCGGCGGTGCACACCTCGCTCGTGCGCGAGCGCGGCGACTTCGTCGGCTCGTACGGCTTCGTGGCCGGCGAGAACGAGCGCATGCTCTCGCTGATCCCCGACGTGCTGAAGTGGAGCGTGCGGCCGGAGCGCCTCGTGATCGACGCGGCGGCGCAGGCCGCGGCGGCGGGGCGCGCGGCAACCGCGAGCGACGGCGGCGCGCGTGGCGGCGCTCTTCGACGCGACGCACGAGCGCGAGGAGCTCTTCGTGCCGTACACGGCGGAGTCGCTCGCGCGGCGGCTCGAGCGCGAGCCGGCGGTCTACGGCTGGCGGGACGTGCGGCTCGGCGAGCGCGCGGCGGTCGGCACGTGGCCGGCGAGCAGGAGACGCGCGACGTCCGCGCGCTCGTGCTCGACTACGGCTGCGAGCCCGGCGCGGAGGCGGAGCTCGTCTCGCTGCTGCGCGCGACCTGCGCGGCGCTCGCGGCGTCGGGGACGACGGAGCTCTCGCTCTTCACCTCGCCGCCCTCGCCCGACCGCGACGCGCTCGCCGCGCTCGCGAAGCGCCTGGAGCCGTACGTCGTGCAGACGGGCATCAGCCCCGCCGCGCTCTCGGCGAGCGGCGTGTACGTGGACCAGCTGTATTTCTAGCGGCGGGGGACCACCCGCCGACCCGAACATCCCGGCGGTTGTCACCCGCGGCTAGACACCGCCCGCGCCGCCGGACACCGGCACCGCGCGACCGCGCCGCCGGACCCGGGTACCATCCCCCCGACCACCGCACTCGCTGAAGGCGGCAGGCGTGATCCGCTCCTGGTCCCAGCGCACGTTCGAGTCGCTCCACAACCGCGAGTACCGCGTGCTCTGGATCGGGAGCCTCGCGGCGATGCTCGCGTTCACGATGTCGATGCCCGTGCAGGCGGTCGTCGCCTTCGACATCGCCGGCACAAACTCCGCGGTCGGCGTCGTCTCGCTCGGGAGCGGGCTTGCGATGCTCGTGCTCGGGCCGTTCGGCGGGGTGCTCGCCGACAGGCTGTCGAAGCGCGCCGTGCTGCTCGTGACGCAGGGCGCGATCGGGGTCCTCTACGCGGCGCTCGGCGTGCTTGTGCTCACCGACCGCATCACGCTGGCGGCGCTCGTCGCCGGCACCTTCGTCATGGGGCTCGGGTTCACGATGCTGGGGCCGGCGCGGCAGGCGTACGTCGCGGAGCTCGTGCCGCTGCGCCAGCTCGCGAACGCGATCGCGCTCAGCCAGCTCTCGCAGACGTTCGCGCGCGTGGTCGCGCCGATGGCGGCCGGTGTGCTGATCGGGATCGCGGTGATCGGCGCCGGCGGGACGTTCCTCGTGATGGCCGCGCTCTTCGTCTTCGTGATCGCGTCGTTGCGCGCGCTCCCGCCGACGCGCGCGCGGGTGGGCGGCGGCTCGATGCTCGGCGACCTGCGCGCGGGGCTGCGCCACATCGTCGCGAACCGCCGGCGCGCGCTGCTCGCGGCGCTCTTCCCGGCGACGGTGATGGCGGGTTTCTCGTTCCACACGGTGCTGCCGGGACTGCTCGAGCACCAACTCGGGGAGCCGTCGCGGATGATGGGCCCGCTGATCGGCATCTCGGCGCTCGGCGGCTTCGTCGCCTCGCTCGCGCTCGCGGGCGTGGGCGGCGGGGCGCGCGCGTGGACGATGATGTTCGGCGGGATCGTGCTGCTCGGCGGCTCGCTGCTGCTCGTCGCGGCGTCGCCGAGCCTGGTGACCGCGATGGGCGCGATGGTGCTCGTGGGCGCGGGGTCGGGGGCGTTCCAGCTCACGAACAACTCGCTGCTGATGCTCGAGACCGAGCCGGCGTTCCACGGTCGCGTGATGTCGCTGACGACGCTCGCGTGGGCGCTCAACGGGGTGGTCGCGCTGCCGGTCGGCGTGCTCGCCGACGCGCTCGGGGAGCGCGCGCTGATCGCCGGGCAGGGGGCGCTCGTGCTCGCGATCGCGGCAGTGGGCGCGGCGCTGCACGCGCGGCGCGAGCGCGAGCCGGCGC
>VGNK01000153.1 GCA_016866055.1 Chloroflexota bacterium
CGGCCGCGGCGGCGAAGGCCGCGCCCGCGGCCGCGGGCGCCCGCCCCGAGCCGGGCGGCTACAAGTACGGCGAGGCCGGCGTCGAGGGGAAGTGCGCGCTCTGCGGCACCTACGTGATCAAGGGCGGCACGAAGTTCGGCGAGAAGTCCGTGCTCTGCCCAGACTGCGCGAAGAAGCGCGAGCGCATCGGCAATCCGTTCGAGGCCACGCGCGGGCGACGCTAGCGCGCGCCCCCCGACCACCACGGCGCCCCGTCCGCGGCGGGCGCGTGCCCTCGGCACGCGCCCGCGTATGATGCCGGCCTTCGGCGGCGCCCCCATCCCGCCGCCGCGGAGGGCGCGATGACCGCGGTGCGCTTCGGCATCTTCGACCACCTCGAGCGGCGCGCCGACGTGCCGCTCGCGCAGCAGTACGAGGAGCGGCTGCAGTTCCTCGAGCAGGCCGACCGCGCCGGGGTCGACGGCTACCACGTCGCCGAGCACCACCACTCCCCGCTCTGCCTCGCGCCAAACCAGGTCGTCTACCTGTCCGCCGTCGCGCAGCGCACGCGCCGCATCCGGCTCGGCTCGCTCGTGCACGTGCTGCCGCTCCACCACCCGATCCGGCTGATCGAGGAGATCTGCATGCTCGACCAGCTCTCCGGCGGTCGCGTGGACGTCGGCGTCGGCGCGGGCACCGGTGGCGGAACCGAGTTCGCGATGTGGGGCGGCGACGCCGCCGAGAACGCCGCGCGCTTCCGCGAGACGCTCGACATCCTGCGGCGCGGGCTCTGCACGGACTTCCTCTCGTTCGAGGGCGAGTACTTCCGCTTCGAGGACGTGTGGATGGAGCTGCGTCCGCTCCAGCAGCCCCATCCGCCGTTCTGGTACGCGGGCAACGCTGAGCGAGCGGCGGAGCTCGGGATGCACTTCATCGGCGCCGGGCGCATCGACCGCCTCCCCGAGCTGCGCGCGCGCTTCGACGCGATCTGGACGCGCGAGCTGGAGTCCGGGTCGGACGCGCACGCCGCGGCCGGGGCGCCGTGGTTCGGCACGATGAAGCACACGTTCATCGCCGAGACCGACGAGGAGGCGGTCGCGCGCGCACACACTGCGTACGCCGCGTACGGCACGCACTTCGCGAAGCCGCTCCCGCCGGGTGAGATGCCGACGGCGTGGCAGCCGCCCGAGCGCACGGGCCGCGCCCCGGGCGAGGCGCCGTTCGACCGCTACCTCGGCGGCGAGGCGCTGATCGCGGGCTCCCCGCGCACCGTGCGCGAGTACGTCGAGCGCTGGGTCGAGCGCTCGGAGTGCAACTACTGGGTGAGCTCGTTCCAGTGGGGCGACCTCACCCACGATGAGGCGTCGCGCTCGCTCGCGATCTTCGCCGACGAGGTGATGCCCGCGGTGCGCTAGCGGCCGCCGAGCGCGGCGCGCCCGGGCGCTCCCTCGCCCCCGTCGCGCCTATCATCCCCGGGCTCCGCGCTCGCGCACCGACGAGGAGGCCCGCATGACCGCGCCCGCGCCCACCCCCAACCACCCCGGGTTCTTCCAGTACTTCCCCGGCGAGTACCGCTGGTCGGCCGCGATCGAGGGCCTGCTCGGCGCCGCAGCCGCGGGCGGCGCCGAGCTCGGCGAGGTCGACCGCGTCGCCGGGCGGCTGCGTTCGCACCTTGGCGACGACGACCGCTGGTTCGAGGAGTGGGCGGCGATGGCGGACCACGTGCGCGGGCTCGCACGCAAGGCCGAGCGCGCCGGCCACCCGCTCACCGCCGCCGGCGCCTACCTGCGCGCCTGTCTCTACGCGCAGTACGGCGAGCGCTTCCGCACGCCGAAGGACCGCCGCGCGCTCGCCGTCTACCGCCGCTCGGTCGAGTCGTTCCATCGCTTCGCCGAGCTGAGCGACGGCCCGCCGATCGAGTGCGTCGAGATCCCGTTCGAGCGCGGCTCGCTCCCCGCCTACCTCGTGCACGCGCACACGAAGGGCCGGCGCCGCCCGCCCGTGGTCGTCTTCTTCGACGGCCTCGACGTGACCAAGGAGATCCAGTACGCGATCGCCGCGCCCGAGCTCGCGCGGCGCGGGATGAGCGTGCTGCTCGTCGACGGGCCCGGCAACGGCGAGGCGATCCGCTTCCGCCGCCAGGTCCTGCGTCACGACACGGAGTCGTACGGCTCGGCCGCGCTCGACTCCCTCGAGGGGCGCCGCGACGTCGACGCCTCGCGCGCGGCGGTGATGGCGATCAGCCTCGGCGGCTACTACGCGCCGCGCATCGCGAGCATGGAGCCGCGCTACCGCGCGTGCGTCGCCTGGGGCGCGATCTGGGACTACCACGCCACGTGGAAGCGTCGCATCGAGGCCGCGTTCTGCACCGACCTCTCGGTGCCGGGGCACCACATCGAGTGGGTGCTCGGCGCGAAGTCGCTCCACGACGCGCTGCGCCGACTCGAGCCGTTCCGCCTCGACGGCGTCGTGCAGCGGATGCGCTGCCCGTTCCTGCTGCTGCACGGCGAGGACGACCGCCAGGTCCCGCTCGCGGACGCCCGCGCGCTCTACCGCGCGTGCGGCTCGCGCGACAAGACGCTGCGCATCTTCACACGCGCGGAGGGGGGCGCGCAGCACTGCCAGCGCGACAACCGCGCGCTCGGCGTCAGTACGATCGCCGACTGGCTGCAGGAGAAGCTCGCGTAGCGCGTCGGCTCACGCACCTCCCCGAGCGGACGGAGCGCCGATGTCGATCGACTGGCCCGCGGTGCACGCCGAGGCGGAGGCGATCCTCCGCGACTACCTGCGCATCGACACCACGAACCCGCCCGGCAACGAGAGCGCGGCGGCGCGCTTCCTGGGCGGGATCCTGGAGGCGGAGGGCATCGCGACCGAGTACGCGGAGCCGCAGCCCGGGCGCGCGCTCGTGCACGCGCGACTCCGCGGAGACGGCAGCCGCCGCCCGCTCCTGCTCGGCAACCACACGGACGTCGTGCCGGTCGAGGAGGAGTACTGGACGGTGCCGGCGTTCGCCGGCGAAGTGCGCGACGGCCGCATCTACGGCCGCGGCGCGATCGACATGAAGGGCTGCGGCGTGATGCAACTGATCGCGGTGCTGCTCGCGCACCGCGCGCGGCTCCCGCTGCGCCGCGACCTCGTCTTCCTCGCCGTGCCCGACGAGGAGGCCGGGAGCCGCTGGGGGATGCGCTGGGTGATCGAGCAGCGACCCGACCTCGTCGACGCCGAGTACGCGCTCAACGAGGGGAGCCTCCCGCGCGAGGTCTCCGGGCGGCGGCTCTTCCCGATCGCCGTCAACGAGAAGTTCGGGAGCGCGATCCGGCTCGTCGCGGTGGGCCGCCCCGGCCACGGCTCGTTCGTGCACGAGGACAACTCGATGGTGCGCCTCGCGCGCGCGCTCGTGCGGCTCGCCGAGTGGGACCGCGGGATCACATTCACCCCCGAGACGCAGACGTACGTCGCGCGCCTCGCCGAGGCGGGGTTGATGCCGGCGGCCGCCGACGCGGGGGCGCTGCACGCGACGATCCGCGAGCGGCGGGGCCTCCTGCCGATGTTCACGAACACGCTGAACGTGACGATGGTGCGCGCCGGCGTGAAGTCGAACGTGCTCCCCGCGCGGAGCGAGGCCACGCTCGACTGCCGCCTGCTCCCCGGCGAGTCGCGCGAGACGTGGCGGCGCGCCGTGGAGGCGGTCGTCGACGACGCGCAAATCGCGGTCGAGCTCGCGAACCCGGACGCGCCGGAGCCCCCGCCGGCGACGCCGTGGAACACCGAGCTGTTCGCGGCGATCGAGTCGAGCGCGCGCAGCGCGTTCGAGGACGCGGTCGTCGTGCCGTCGATGACGATCGGCGCCACCGACAACCGTTACCTGCGCGCGGCGGGGGTGATCGCCTACAGCTTCGTCCCGGGGATCTACAGCCCCGAGGAGCTCGCGAGCTTCCACGGCAACGACGAGTTCATCACGGTGGAGAACCTCCGCCTGGGCTGCGAGCTGACCTACGACATCGTGCGGCGGATGTGCACCTAGCGAGCGCCCGCTCCCGGCTCGCCGCGTCACCCGGCGGCGGCGAGCACGCGCTCGGGGCGGCACGCGCGCATCACCGCTCGCACGGAGTCGAGCCCCGGGCGCGACGCCACCACGCGCACGATCGCGGTGTCGAGCCCGTGGGCCAGCCGCGCGAACGCCTCCGCCGCCCCCCCCGCCGGGCCGTAGTACCCCACCGCCTGCAGGATCTCGTCGGGGAACGCGTCGAGCAGCTCATCCTGCTTCGCGCCCCGCTCGCGCATGCGGTCGAGCTCGCCCAGCTCGTCCGCGAACCCCATCCGCTCGAAGTGGCCGCGGTAGCCGAGGCGCCGCTCGCGCTCGGTCGGCACCTGCTGCCCGAGCGCGTAGCCCATCGTCGCGCGGGCGAGCCCGCGCCGCGCGCACGCCACGTCCTCGTCGACGCAGATGCGAATGTATTCCGCCATCTGCACGGCGCTCGGGTCGCGCCCCGCCTTCGCCGCGCCCTCGTTCAGCCGCTCGCGGCTCCAGGCGACCTGCTCGGCGCTGCACCAGTTGAGCGCCGCGCCGTCCGAGACCTCCCCCGCGAGTCGCAGCATCTCGGGGCCGAGCGCCGCGAGGTACACCGGCGTCCTCGGCGGCGGCGCGATCCCGAGCTGCACGCCGCGCAGCGTGACCGCGTCGCCCTCGTGATCGACGGTCTCGCCCGCGAGCAGCGCGCGCATCGTCACCAGGTACTCGCGCATGATCACCAGCGCCGACCGCCCCCCGAGCCCCAAGGCCCGCCGCAGCGAGGCGCTGTAGGTGCGCCCCGAGCCGATCCCGAGGACGAACCGCCCGCCCGTCAGCGCGCCCAGCGTCCCCGCGCTGATCGCGAACGCGGTCGGGCTGCGGTAGGCGACGTTCGAGACGCCGATCCCGGTGACGAGCCCCTCGGGCACGACCGCGCGCGTCGCCTGCCAGCGCAGCAGGCAGAGCTGGAAAGAGTCGAGCCCGATCCCCTCGGGCGTCCAGAGGTTCATGTAGCCAAGCTCGGCCGCCTCGCGGGCGAGCGTCGCCTGGTCGTCAAAGGTCATCCCCAGCGAGGCGTCGAGCCCCAGTCCGATCTCCACGGCGTCCCCCCCACCGCTGCGCTCGCGGGGCACCGCCGCCCCCGGAGTCCCGCTCAGCCTATCGGATGCGGCGTCGCGGTACCCTCTGCGCCCACGTCGGTTGGGAGACGCGCGCGGGCGGGAGGCAGGCATGGATCTGGGTCTCGCGGGGCGGGTCGCGATCGTCACGGGCGGGAGCGACGGCATCGGCAAGGCCGCGGCGCTCTCGCTCTCGCGCGAGGGGGCGCGCGTCGCGATCTGCGCGCGGCGGCGCGAGGTGCTCGAGGCCGCCGCCGCCGAGATCCGTGCCGCCACCGGCGGCGAGGTGCTCGCGATCCCGTGCGACGTCACCGACGAGGCGCGCGTGCAGGCGATGGTCGCGCGCGTTGTCGAGGAGTGGGGCGGCGTCGACATCCTCGTGAACAACGCCGGCACTTCGGCGGCCGCGAAGTTCGAAGACGTGGCCGACGAGACGTGGGCGGGCGACATCGGGCTGAAGGTCTACGGCGCGATCTACTGCACGCGCGCCGTGCTGCCGCACATGAAGGCGGCCGGCGGCGGCCGCGTTGTCAACATCACGACACCCGGCGGAAAGGCGGCGGGCGGCAACTCGCTTCCGACGTCGCTCTCGCGCGCGGCGGGGATCGCGCTCACGAAGGCGATGTCCCGCGACTACGCCGCGGACAACATCCTCGTGAACACGGTCTGCATCGGGCTGATCAAGGCGGGGCAGCACGAGCGCCGCTACGAGCGCGCGCAGGAGCGCAACCCGTCGATGACGCTGGACGAGTTCTACGCCCAGATCGGCGAGCGCGTACCGCTGGGCCGCGTCGGCGAGGCGCACGAGGCCGGCGACGTGATCTGCTTCCTCGCCTCGGCGCGCGCCTCGTACGTCACGGGCGCCTCGATCAACATCGACGGGGGATCGTCGCCGGTCGTGTAGCCGGCGGCTCGGTCGCGATGCGACGCTACCCGGGAGCCGCCCGGTCGCGCGTCTCGGCGGGCTCGCGGGCCGCCGGCTCCGCCGCGCCCGCAGCCGGCTCGGACTGCAGATCGGACGGCGACTCGGTGACCGCGGGCAGCACCTCGCGCATCACCCATTCGATGCGCTCGACGGCCTCGTCCAGATGCGCGCGCGCGCCGGGTTCGGCGCGACCTCCTCGTGCAGCCGCACCACCTGCAGCGCGTTCCGCACGTGGTGGCGCGCTTCCTGCACGGTCTCGACCCGCCGCTGCTCCTTGCGGGCGAACCGGTTCGCGAGCGCCCCCGCGGCGAGCGCGACGAGGAACATCGCGACTCCCATCGCGAGGCTGTCACCGTGATCGAACACCGCGCTCGGGAGGTCGACCCGGTGCAGCAGCCGGCCCAGGGCCTCGTGAACGACCGCTCCCGCCGCCCCCACCAGCAGCGCGATGGCGAACACGCGGCGTGCGGTCCCGCCGAGCCATCTCATGCGCCGGCACCACCCATCCCCGCCGTCCCCGGCTCCCCGATCATTATGGCAAGTCGATTGGCCGAGGGCTACCCAGAAGTCGAGTGCCGGCTTGGG
>VGNK01000154.1 GCA_016866055.1 Chloroflexota bacterium
CGCGGTCATCGGCGGGGCGGCGATGCCCAGGCGCAGCGCCGCGATCACGAGCGCGGGCGCCGCCTCGGCGAGCCGGATCAGCGGCGCCGCCCACGAGATCGCGACGATGCCGGCGGCGAGCACGACGAGATGGCGGGCGGTCATGCGGCTCCTCGGGTCGCGCGATGGCCGGTGGAGGCTAGCAGGCGGCGGCCGGCGGGCGCCGGGGTTTGACACCCCCTCACGCTTCTTCGATGCTCCCCACGCAGCGGAGGGGGGTCCGGGTGCACGTGGGCGTCGTCTTCCCGCAAACCGAGATCGGCGCGGACCCGGGCGGCGTCGCCGACTACGCCCGGGCGGCCGAGGCCGCGGGCTACACGCACCTCCTCGCCTACGACCACGTGCTCGGCGCCTTCCCGGACCGCCCCGGCGGATTTCGCGGCCCCTACAACCACGACACGCTCTTCCACGAGCCGCTCGTGCTGTTCGGCTACCTCGCGGGGATCACGCAGCGGCTCGAGCTCGTGACGGGCATCCTGATCCTCCCCCAGCGGCAGACCGCGCTCGTCGCGAAGCAGGCGGCGGAGGTCGACGTCCTCTCGCGCGGGCGGCTGCGGCTCGGCGTGGGCGTGGGGTGGAACGCCGTCGAGTACGAGGCGCTCGGCGAGCGCTTCCGCACGCGCGGCCGCCGCGTCGAGGAGCAGATCGCGCTGCTTCGCGAGCTCTGGGCGAAGCCCGTCGTCACCTTCGAGGGGCGCCACCACCGTGTGACGCTCGCAGGGATCAAGCCGCTCCCGCCGCGCGCGACGATCCCGATCTGGGTCGGCGGCATGTCGGAGCCGGTGCTCGAGCGCATCGGACGCATCGGCGACGGCTGGTTCCCGCAGTACCGCGAGCCCGCGCAGCTCGCGGAGGGGGTCGCGCGCATCCACGCCTCCGCGCGCGCGGCGGGGCGCGACCCGGCCGCGATCGGGATCGAGCCGCGCGTGGTGATGGGCGCCGACGCCGCGGTCGCGGTCGAGAGCGCGTACCGCTGGCGCGAGGCGGGCGCCACGCACCTCACGGTGAACACGATGGGCCAGGGCTTCGACACCCCGGCGCGCCACATCGCGGCGATCGAGGAGTTCCGGCGCGCCTGGGATGCCTCCGCGAAGTGAGCGCCAGCCCGCAAACGCGCCACGCAGGCACGGGAGGGACGAGATGACGCAGCAGCGCCGTCGCGCGGAGCCCGCGCTCGACTGGGACGCGCTCACCGAGGAGGCGACCCAGCTCCTCTCCGACTACCTGCGCGTGGACACCGTGAACCCACCGGGCAACGAAACCCGCGCCTGCGAGTGGTTCGGGCGCATCCTCGACCGCGAGGGCATCCCGTACGAGCTCTACGACCCGGGCGAGAACCGCGCCACGCTCGTCGCGCGGCTCACGAGCGACGGCGCGCGCGGCCGCCCGCTCGTCCTGCTCAACCACACCGACGTGGTCCCGTTCGAGCGCGACCACTGGACCGAGGAGCCGATGAGCGGCCTCATCAAGGACGGCTTCATCTGGGGCCGCGGCGCCATCGACATGAAGGGAATGGGGATCATGGAGCTGATCTCCTTCCTCCTCCACAAGCGCCACGGCCTCGAGCTCCACCGCAACCTCGTCTTCATCGCGGTCGCCGACGAGGAGGCCGGCAGCGCCTACGGCGTCGAGTTCCTCGCGCGCGAGCACCCGCACCTCTTCGACTGCGACTACGTGATCAACGAGGGCGGCGGCGGCACGACGGAGGTACTCGGCAAGCCGCGACCGGTGATCAACATCGGCGTCTCGGAGAAGGGGCCATTCTGGCTGAAGCTCCGCGCGAAGGGCCGCCCCGGGCACGGCTCGGTGCCGCACGACGACAACGCCGCCGACCGGCTCGTGCGCGCGCTCCAGCGCATCCATGACTGGCAGCGCCCGCTGATGCCGGCGCCCGAGGTGCGCGAGTACTTCGCGCAGCTGCACGCGGCCGGCATCATCGACGAGGAGCCGACCGACGAGGTGCTCGCGAAGATCGCCGGCGAGCACCCGCGCTTCCACTCGATGCAGACGAACTCGATCTCGCTCACCACTATGCAGGCCGGCGTGAAGCACAACGTGATCCCCGCGGAGGCGAGCGCCACGCTCGACGTGCGGCTCGTGCCCGGCTACGACCCCAACGTCTTCTTCGACGAGCTCCGCGCGGTGATCGACGACGAGCGCGTGGAGGTCGAGCGCATCTTCGAGTCGTCGACGCCGCCCTCGCGCCTCGACACCGAGCTCTACGGGGTGATGACCCGCGCCTCGAAGGACGCGATCGAGGACGTCGTCGTGGTGCCCGGGGTCTCGACCGGGTTCACGGACTCGCGCGTCTTCCGGCGCATGGGCATCCCCGCGTATGGCTTCGTGCCGTGGCTGCTCGGCCCGGACGAGCAGGGGCGGGCGCACGGCAACGACGAGCGGGTCTCCATCGACAACCTGCGGCTCGGCATGCAGATCCTGCACGCCACGATCCGCGGCATCTGCGGCTAGGCATACCGGCGACATCGGGGTGCCCGAGGGGCACGGCGGGGGAGGGCCACGTGAAGCTCGACCAGGTGAAGAAGATCGGGATCCTCGGCGGCGGCGTGATGGGCGGCGGCATCGGCCAAGTGCTGGCGACGCACGGCGGCTTCGAGGTCGTGATCCGCGACATCAACGACGAGATCGTGCGCCAGACGCGGGAGTCGATCGTCGACGGCCGCTGGGGCATCAAGCGCGCGGTCGAGATCGGCAAGCTCGAGTTCGACACCGCGGCGGCGGCGATGGAGCGGCTCACGGTGACGACCAACGTGAACGCGATCGCCGACTGCGACTTCGTCATCGAGGCGATCCCCGAGCGGCTCGACCTCAAGCAGCAGGAGTTCGCGAAGCTCGACGGCATCGTGAAGCCCGACGCGATCTTCACCTCGAACACCTCGGGCTTCGTGATCGCGGAGATCGCGCGTGACGTCTCACCGGCGCGGAAGGCGCTCTTCGCCGGGATGCACTTCTCGAACCCGGTGCCGACGATGCGGATGTGCGAGGTGATCTACACGCCGGAGACGACGCAGGAGACGATCGACACGGTCTCCGCCGTCGCCGAGAAGGCGGGCAAGGTCGTCTGCATGGTGAAGGATGAGCCGGGCACGTACGGCTTCATCCTCAACCGCATCTTCGCGGCGGCACACCGGGAGGCCGACAAGATCGTCGACGCCGGGATCGCGTCGCGCGAGGACGTCGACAAGGCGATGATGACCGGCCGCAACTGGCCGTCGGGCTTCTACGGCCAGCGCGGCGGCATCGGCCGCCAGTGGTAGGTGACGGCGCTACCGGGCGCGGCCGACCGGCCGCGGGCCCGCCGCCAGCGTCGGCCGACAGGCCGGCGACCCGCCGTCACGGAGGCCGCGCTACCTGCGCATCCGCTCGAGCTGCCCGGGCAGCTCTGCGATCGACGCGATCACGCCGGTGAACGCCCCCGCGCGGACCGCCGCCGCGTCCGGTCGCGGGACGTACACGGTCGCCGCGCCCGCCGCCGCCGCGTCCGCGAGCGCGCCCGGATCGTCGTCGACGACGAGCGCCGCCTCCGGCGGCACCTTGGCGAGCGCGAAGACCGCCTCGTAGAACCCCGGCCGGTACTTCGCGACGCCGGGAAGCTCCGGCCCCACCGTGAGCCCGAACGCGCCGCGCACGCCCATCCCGCGCAGCAGCGCGTCGATGCGGTACGGGGGGTTGCCCGACGCCGTGTGCAGCTCGTGCCGCCCCGCGAGCGCGCGGATCGCCTCCGCCGCGCCGGGAAACGACGCGTCCATCCGCTCGGCGACGTACACGTCCTTGCGGCGCCCGACCTCGTGGCATCGCGCCTCGTCCGGGGGCGCGACGCCGAAGCGCTCGCACAGGCGGCGCACCAGCACGCCGTCGAAGCGTCGGCTCGCCTCCGCCGGGTGCTCCCGGTCGCCGGCGGGGAGCGTCTGGAACTCGCGCCAGACCTCCGCGAAGAGCTCCACGTTCGCACGTCCCCACGCCGCCGGGTCCCCGCCGAACTCGGCCGCGAAGACGTCCCCGACGAGGCGCGCCCACTCCGCCCCGCTGCGCGCGGGATCGACGATGACGCCGTCGACGTCGAGGAAGACCACGCGGACCGGCATGCGCGCTCGCGGCTCTCGCGGCCCGGGGTCAGCCGCCGTAACGCTGGATGATGCGCTCGAGCCAGTCGCGCAGCACGTCCGGCGGCACGGGCCCGAACCTCCGCTCGGCGACGGTGTCGCTGTTCGGCTCGACCACCGCGAACGCCGGGTGCGCCGCCGCGTTCAGCCGCTTCGCGAGCCCGAGGTCCGCGTCACGGTCGTAGTCCAGGATCACGAAGTTGATCCGGTCCTGGTACTGGGGTCGGAGCCCGGCGACGCCGGGCCGCGCCAGCGCGCAGAACGGTCACCAGATGGCATCGACGAAGACGAGCGTGGGCTTCCCGTTCGCCGGGAGGTGCGCGCCCGTGGAGTCGATGCGGTCGCGCGGCGGCGTGTAGCCCGTCTGCACGAGCACCGCGGGCCCCGCCGGGAAGTCGTAGCGAGGCGCGGCGGGAGCCTGTGCGGGCGGCGCGCCGGGCTGCGCCTGCGGTGCCGTCACCACCGCGGCTTCGCTCCCACCCCCGCCGGACCCGCAGCCAACCGCGACCACCGCCGCGAAGGCGGCGATCAGCCCGAACAGCAGGGCGGTGCGGGGAACGGTCATGCGCATCGGGCCCAGCCTACCCCGGCCGCGCCTCCACGGTCGTGAAGAGAGTGTGAACCGCGGGCTCGGGCGTTCCCGCATGACGCGCCCGCGCCGCACGCACATGATGGGACGGGCCTCCCGACGCCGGGGGCGCCGTGGTGCGGGTTCGCGAGGGCCGATGATCCTCCTGCGCAGGTTCGGGGCCGTCCTCCTCGCCGTCCTGCTCGCCGCGACGTTCCTCCTCGCGCTCGCCGTGTCGCGCGTCAACGCCACCGTCATCGAGGCGGCGTCGTCCTCGAGCGCGGTGCCGCGCCCGACGCGAGGAGGCTCACCGCCGGCCGCCTGACGCTCGCTGGCGCCGCGGCTAGCGGCTCTTCGCGTAGTCCCACGAGATCGCATGGCGCGCCGCGATGCGGATGTAGGCGGAGCCCGGCTGCACCTCGCTCGGCCGCTGGTCCTCAGGCACCCCGCGCAGCCGCGCCGCCTCGCGCGCGAGGCGCAGCCGCTCCTCGGGGTCCGTGATCAGCTCCGCGTCGCCCTGGATCATGAGCCCCTTGATGTCGCGCATCGAGGAGCCGCTCTCCACGAGCAGGCTCACGCTGGGGTTGCGCTCGATGTTGCGCGTCTTCTGCGTGGGGTGGTTGCAGCCGAGGTAGATGTCGTCGCCGATGCGGAAGTAGCCGATCGGCACCGTGTGCGGGTAGCCGTCGCGTCCGATCGTCGTGAGGATGATCCAGCCCGGACGGCTGTCGAGGAAGGCGTTGGCCTCCTCGGCGCTGAGCTTGCCCGGCACCTGCGTCCTCCTCCCGGCGGGCGGCGGCCCGCCGTCGCTACCGCCCCCCCGACTCGTGGAGCAGATGCCGCGCCAGCTCCGCGCCCCCCGGCGCGTCCGCGTCGTCCTTGAACGGCTCGAGCCGCCGGTACACCTCCGCGGCCGCCTCGTGGAACCCGCCGGGCAGCCCGGCCGCCTCGAACGCGCGCGCGATCTCCTCCATCTCGCCGACCCAGCGCCACGCCTTCGCCGCGGCGCTCGCCATCCCGCGGTCGGAGCGCGCAAGCAGCTCGGGCTGCGATCCGCTCCACTCGCGGATCAGTGCCTCGTGCACGCCCTCGTGCAGGGCGACCGCGTGGATCGCGCTGAGGAGCGCCGTCGTCCCCTTCGTCCATGCCGCGTAGACCATCTTCAGCGCCGAGGCGGCACCCGCGCCGCCGTCGATCGTGACCGTCTCGAGCGGGCTCCCCGCGAAGAAGCGCGCGACTTTCGGCGCCATCTCGCCGGAGAGGTAGAGCCGCGTGGTGCCCGCGCGGCGCGGCGGCCCGCCCACGATGCCGCCGTCGACGAAGGTCGCGCCGGAGCGCTCGACGGTCGCGGCGACCTGGCGCGCGGTCTCGGGCGCGATCGCGTTGGCGTCGACGTAGATGCCGCGAAAGCCGAGCCCGGCGACATCCTCGGCGACCTCGAGCGCGGCGTGCGGGGGGCAGACCGAGAGCACGATCGCGCTCTGGTTGACGAGGCCGTTCAGCCAGTGCACGTCCTCGAGGCCGTCCTCGCCGGCGCGGCGCAGCGTTGCGGCGCTGCGGCTGTCCGAGCACCAGATCACGCGCGCGCCCGCGGTGCGCGCCGCGGCGCCAACCGCGGTCCCCATCTCGCCGGGGTGCAGCAGGCCGATCGTCGTCGTGGGGTCCGTGGTCATGGCCCACCTCCGATCGAGGCGAGGATATCCGAGCGACTACGCTCGGCGCGCGCTCGACGCGATCGAGGAGGACGCCATGGCGATCAACGCACGCGCGCTCGGCGAGGCCGCCAGGGTCGCGGCGCTCGAGTTCACGCCGCGGGAGCGGCGGCAGGCGGTCGGCGCCGCGCGGCGCGCCGCGGAGGGCTACGAGG
>VGNK01000155.1 GCA_016866055.1 Chloroflexota bacterium
GTGCGCGTCGCGATCGACGCGGCCCGCGTGGCGTGGCCGGGCGGGAGCGCGGACTAGCGGCGGCCGCGACGCGCGGAACGACGACGAGAGGATGCGCACGCGATCGCCGGCGAGCATCCGCGGCTGCCCGCGCGGCACGAGCACCGCGCCGTCGCGCTCGACGGCGGTGACGACGGCCTCGGCCGGGAGCCGCAGCTCCGCGAGCGTCATGCCGTTCGCGCGGTCCAGGCGCTCGATCGGCACCTCGGTCGCCACGACCTGCTCGCTCAGCGCGTGCCCGCGCACGCGCGCTCGCCGACGCCAGTCGCTCCCGTCCGCGCAGGTAGGCGACGACGACGACGCTCCGCCGCAGCAGCCCCAGCGGCACGCGGCACCCGTCCCGCTCCCCGATCACGGGGAGCTGCCGTGCGCTCTCCGCGCCGGGCTGCGCGAGCGCATCCGCGATCAACTGCCCGACGTGCGCGGTCACCACGCGCCGCGTCGCCACCTCGCTGACCGGGGCCTCCGCGAGCGCGCCGGCCGCGCCTCGCGCGAGGTCGGTCGTCGTCACGATCCCGACGAGCGCGCCCCCGGCGTCGACGACGAGCGCCGCGTGATCCGCCGTCGACGAGAGCCGCGCGACGACGGCCGCGAGCGGCTCGTCCTCGCGCACGCTCACGAAGGGCCGGCTCATCGCCTCCTCGACCGCGACATAGCGCAACGGATCGTCGGCGGCGGAGCGCACGCCCTCCGGGCGCGAGGCGAGCGCGCCGACCTCGGCGTCGAGCACGCGCGCGAGGTCGGTCATGCGCAGCAGCCCGAGCAGCCGGTCGGGGCGGCGGCGGTCGACGACCGGCAGCGCGGAGATCGCCGCACGCACCATGCGTTGCAGCGCGGTGTGCAGGCCGTCGGTCGGGTACGCGACGATCGGCCGCTCGCGCATGGCCTCGCCGGCGCGCGCCCGGCCCTCGACGCGCGCGCGCAGCACGTCCGGTGACGTGACGATCCCCACGAGCCGGCCCGCGGCCACCACCGGCACGGCGCGCAGCTCGCGCTCCTCGAGCAGTCGCTCGGCGGCATCGATCGCATCGTCGGGCGCGACCGCGGGGACGTCTCGCTCCATCGCCTGCCCGACGCTGAGCGTCTGGATCAGGGGGATCGTGTACTCGCCGCGATGCGCCGGCGAGTCCGCGCGGGTCGGCACCTGGCTGTCGTAGATCGTCGTGTTCCCGGCGACGATGTACGCGAGCGACACCGCGATCATCGCCGGAACGATCATCGTGAACTCGCCGGTCATCTCCGCGACCATCAGCATCACCGCGATCGGCGCCTTCGCGATCCCGCCGAAGAGCGCGCCCATCCCGACGACGACGAACGGATCGGCCACGGGCGGCATCCCCGGCACGCGGGCGTGGAGAGTCGACCACATCACCGCGCCGACCATCCCGCCGACGAACAGCCCGTGCGCGAAGAAGCCCCCGCTCCCGCCGGAGCCGACCGTGAGCGAGGTCGCCGCGATCTTCGCGGCGACGAGCGCGAGCATCGTGCCGGTCCCCAGCCGCGCGGTGTCGCCCGCGATCGCGAACTGCAGCCAGCCGTACGACGTGCCGAGCACCTGCGGGAACGCCAGCGCGATCACGCCGACGAGCACGCCGGCGATCGCGGGCTTCACGTGCGGCGGGAGCGCGATCGCGCGGAAGAGCGCGCGCGTCGCCACCATCGCGCGCACGTAGCCGATCCCCACGAGCCCCGCGACGACGCCGAGCAGCGTCTACCAGCCGAGCGAGGCCGGGTCGGCGAACTGGAAGCCCAGGTCGGCGCCGAAGACCGGCGTCCACCCCGCCCACGAGGCGAAGATCGCCTAGCCGATGACCGAGGCGATGAACCGGGGCATGAGCGCCGCGAGCTCGAAGTCGCGCAGGTAGAGGATCTCGGCGCTGAGGAGCGCGCCGCCGAGCGGCGCCTTGCAGATCGCGGGGATGCCGGAGCCCACGCCGGCCGCGACCGCGATGCGGCGGTCCTCGGTGCTGAGCGTGAAGAGGTCGCCGATCCAGGAGCAGAAGCCGGCGGCGATGTGCGCGATCGGGCAACGGAACCTCGCGAAGGCGGATTGTCGCGCGGGTCACCGGCACGCGCATCCCTGACGCAGCGGTCATGACGGGATGCGGCGCACGGCGCAGATAATGAGGTCGGCCCGGCCGCGCGGCGCGACCGGCCGGCGGTCGAGGTGGATCGATGGCGTCGATGGAGGCTCACGACTCGAGCAAGCTCGTCGGCTCCGCGGCCGAGGCGCTCGGCGACGTGCGTCCGGGGATGTCGGTGATGGTGGGCGGCTTCGCCGTGATCCACGGCTGGCCGAACACGCTGCTGCGCGCGCTCGCCGGGCGCGGGGCCGGCGACCTCACCGTGATCGCGAACAACCTCGGCTTCGGCGCGCACTCGCCGCAGGTGCTCGCGGAGCGGCGGCTCGTCGCGAAGTTCGTCGGGTCGTTCGCGGGGTTCGTCGGGCGGCCGACGCCCTCCGAGCAGCAGATCCTCGCCGGCGAGATGGCGTGCGAACTCGTCCCGCAGGGGACGTTCGTCGAGCGGATCCGCGCGGGCGGCGCGGGGATCGCCGCGTTCTACACGCCGACGGGGATCGGCACGGTCGCCGAGAAGCCCGAGAAGGAGCGTCGCGACTTCGGCGGGCGTCCGCACCTGCTCGAGACTGCGCTGCGCGCGGATCTCGCGCTCCTGCGCGCGCAGGTCGCGGACGCGGCGGGCAACGTCGCCTTCGAGGGCGCGCAGCGCAACTTCCAGGCCGCGATGGCGACGGCGGCCGACCGCGTCGTGGTCGAGGTCGAGCGCGTCGTCCCCGTGGGTGAGCTCGCCCCCGACGCGATCCACCTGCCGGGGATCTTCGTGGACGCGGTCGTGCGCGAGGAGATCCCGCGCGCGGAGGTGATGGCCGAGGTGATGGCGCTCGGGCGCGACCCCACGCGCGGCGGCGGGCGGGCCGCCGCCGGCGGCGCGGCGCCCGCGGCGCGGGCACCGCAGCCGGGGGTCACGCGCGAGCTGATGGCGCTGCGGGCGGCGCGGCTGATCGCGGAGCGGGGCTATCGTTATGTCAATCTCGGCATCGGGCTCCCGACGCTCGTCGGCGAGTGGCTCGACAAGGTCGGCTCGCACGCGGTGCTGCAGGCGGAGAACGGGCTGCTCGGCTACGTCAGCACCACCGACCTCGAGGCCTGGGATCCGAACTACTACAACGCCGGCGGCCAGCCGGTCGCGCCGCTTCCCGGCAGCGCGACATTCGACAGCGCGCTCGCGTTCACGATGGCGCGCGGCGGCCACCTCGACGCGGTGGTGCTCGGCGCGTTCCAGGTCTCCGCGCGCGGCGACCTCGCGAACTGGAAGCTCCCCGGCGTCGGCGCGGGCGGCATCGGCGGCGCGATGGACCTGATCGCCGGCGGCTCGCCCGTGATCGCGGTGATGGAGCACACGACGCGCGACGGCGAGCCGCGGCTCGTGGAGGCATGCACCTACCCGCTCACCGGGCTGCGGTGCGTGACGACGATCGTCACGAACATGGCCGTGATCGAGGTGGGCGCGGGCGGGCTCGTGCTGCGCGAGGTGGCGCCGGGGGTGACGCCCGCCGAGGTCGTCGCGGCGACCGGATGCGCGCTCGCGGTGCCCGAGGGCGTGCGCGAGATGGAGCTGTAGGCGAGGCAGACGCGTCGCCCCGCGGCGAGCGGCCCGCGTCAGCGGGCTGAGCCGGCGGCGGCGCGAGGCGGCGCGTCGGCGAGGTCTCCGCGTTACGCGAGCTCCCATCCGTAGACGACGGCGCGCTGGTGTACCGGGTGCACGAGGTCAGACACGGTCGCCTCCGCGCGATCGCCCAAGCGAAGCGCGAGGATCTCGCGGGCGATCAACTCGAAGCACCTGACGGCAACGGACGTATCTACCCGGGGCGGGGAGTGCTCGTAGGCGATCACGATGACGCCCTTGCGCTCGCTGAGGCCGGACTCCCGCAGCTTCATGCAATCGCCGAGCGCGCTCACGTTCCCGGCGTAGGGATGCAGCGGGTTCTCCGACCAGTGCTCGGCCGGACGGCCGTTGTCTCCGAACGGTCGCGCGAGCTTCACTTCGATCGCCCAGCGGCCGGGCACGAGGATGTCCGGTGTTCGTGGAGTTCGAGCGCCGTCGAATTCTTCGGGGTGCGAGCGTCTGAGGTCGTCCACGAGGATGCGGACGAGCTGCACTTCGCCGAACGGTCCCACTCCCGGATCGAAGTGCTTGTGGACGGGGTGGGTGCGGTCCCTCGCCTTCAGCGAATCCGCAATCTGCCCAACGAGGCGGTTCAAGCCCATTCCTCCCGTCGATCCCGCAAGGCTCACGCTGCTCCGTCGCCCGGCGCGCCGAGCGCGTCCAGCGCCGCCACGAGCCTCTTGGGCGCGACCGCGCGGTAGCTCTCCTCGATCCAGTCCTCGAGCAGATCCGGCGGCGGCACGTCGCCGCCGTCGAGCGCGATGCTGACCCAGCCCGCCTTGCCGAGGCCGTAGCCGGTCGGCTCCGCGCCGGGGAAGCTCAGCGCGAAGTCTCGCGAGTCGGGGAGCTTCACGCTCAGCCCGCCCTCGCCCATGAACACGAAGACCTTCTTGCGCACCTTGATCACGCTCTCGCCCCAGGGGTGGTCCTCCCACGCCTCCGGATAGGCGAGCGCGTGCTCCTTGAGCGCAGCGACGAGTTTCGCGGTCGACGGGCGTCGCGGCATCGCGCGCTCCCTTCCCCGGCCCGGGCGCGGGCCGAGCCGCTAGGCCCTGCGCTCCGCGGGGGCGGCCGCGGCCGGCACCCCCGCCTGCATCGCCGACCACTCCGGGCGCCGGATGAGCAGCATCCAGATCGCGCCGGTCGCGGCGGTGATCCCATACGCGGTGAAGATCAGGTGGAAGCTCCCGGTCCGGTCGAAGCTCCAGCCCGCGAGGAACGGCGTCAGCACGCCCACCGGCATCTGCAGCGCCGAGGCGATGCCGCGCAGCGTCGCGAAGCGCGCTGTGCCGAAGTAGTCGGCAATCACGGCCATCTGCATGATCAGCCAGCTCGCGTGGCCGACGCCGAACGTCACGTAATACGCGGGCAGCAGCCACACGCGATCGGCGGTCAGGTTCGCGAAGATCAGCAGCCCGGCGCCCTGCAGCACGAACGAGGCGATCAGCAGCCGCCGCCGGCCCGCGACGTCGCCGATCCAGCCCATCGCGAAGCGCAGCCCGATCTGGATCGCGCCGTAGATGCCCCCGATGATCGCGGCCGTCTGCAGCGAGAAGCCGACGTTCTGGAGGTGCGGCACCTGGTAGATGATCCACGGGATCTGGATCGCGCCGGCGGAGCCGACCGAGAGCGCGATCAGGTAGAACGCCGGCGTGCGCATCGCCTCCGCCACGGAGAGCCCGCCGCCGAGGCCGGGCACCGCTGCGCCGGCGAGCGGCGCCGGATCGCCGTCTGGCCGCAGGCCCATGCTCTCGGGGCTGTCGCGGAGCACGAGCGCCAGCGGGACCCCCAGCAGCAGGATCACACCGGACGCGAGCACGAGCGTCTCGCGCCAGCCGATCGCGTTGATCAGCGCGGCGAGCAGCGGCACGAGAAAGTACCCGGCGCCGTTCCCGGAGTTGAGGAGCCCCATCGCGCGTCCCCGCTTGCGCGAGAACCAGCGCATGATCGCCGCCGAGAACGGGGTGAACGAGCCCAGGCTCTGCCCGAGCGCCATGACGGCGCTCGCGAGGTAGAACATGCGCAGCGTGCGCGCCTGCGAGAACAGCAGCAGCCCTACGACCAGCAGCAGCAGGCCGGCGACCGCCATCCGCCGCGGGCCGAGGCGGTCGACCAGGATCCCGGTCACGGGCGCGAGCAGCCCGTTCTCGAAGCTGCGCAGCGACAGGCCGACCGAGATCGCGGCCAGGCTCCATCCGAGCTCCGCGCGCATCGGCTCGATGAAGACGCCGAAGCCGAAGATGACGACCCCGAGCACGAGGAAGTTGCTCGCCGCCCCCGCGCCCGCGAGGTACCAGCCGTAGAAGAGCTGCCCGCGCAGCGTGCGCCCCGCCGCGCCGGCCACGCGCGCGCGCCGCGACGCGGCGGCCCCCGCAGCGGGTGTCCTCTCGTCGGTGACGGCCAGCGCGGTACCCCTCGCCCGGATGCCGCTCGAGCGGACGGCGGCGCCCGCACTATACGCGCGCAGGTTGGTGCCCCGGTCGAGCGGGCCCCAGAGCGTTCGACTCTGGCGGAAGGCACGGGCGGCGCGGCGGACGCCGCGGTCTACGCCGGTTCCTGCTCACCCCCGCCGACCCGCAGCGTCACCAGCAGCTCGCCCTCCGCGACCTGCTGGCCGGGGTGACAGTGGACCTCCGCGACCACGCCGTCGGCGGGGGCCTGCACGGCGTGCTCCATCTTCATCGCCTCGAGCGTGACCAGCGGCTGCGCCGTGCGCACGCGATCACCGGCCGCGGCGAGCACCGCCACCACCTCCCCCGGCATCGGCGCGCGCAGCTCGTTCGAGCTCGCGGCGGCCGCCGCCCGCCGCGCGCCGGCGGGGCCGGCGCGCGGCCGGTCCGCGAGCACGTAGGCGCCCCCGTCGTCC
>VGNK01000156.1 GCA_016866055.1 Chloroflexota bacterium
GGCCGGCGACCGATGAGCCTCACCGCGGTGTCCCCGGCCCCGAGCGCCACCAGCGTGCGCCCCGGCGCGAGCGCGTCGAGCGTCGCGATCGAGCCGGCGAGCACCGCGGGGTGCCGCATCATCGGCGTCTCGATCAGCGGCCCCACGCCGATGCGCTCGGTCGCGCCGGCGACCGCCGCGAGCATCACGTACGGGTCCAGCCGTCGCAGCGGCGATGAGGGGATGAACGCCCAGGCCCAGCCCAGCGCCTCCGCGCGCCGCGCGTCCGCCGCGAACGCCGCCGGCGACGAGTAGTCGAACCGGTTCAGCCCGAACGCGACGCTCACGCGCCGGCACCGTCCGTGAAGCGCTCGAAGAACTCCCGCAGCGCACGGTTGAACGCCTGTGGATCGTCGAGGTTGGCGCCGTGCCCGCCGTTGAGCCCCACCACCTCGAGACACGCGAGATGCGACTCGATGTAGCGGCGGGCCTCCCGGAAGCGCTCCTCGCGCTCGCCGACGAGCAGCAGCGTGGGCACGGTGTTCTCGTGCCCCCGGCCGTGCAGCGAGGCGCGTGCGGCCGTGTACATCGACGTGCGCGCGACGCCGAGCGGGGAGTGCAGGGCCACATCGTCCGCGAGCGCCCGTCGCACCTCCGGCGGGACCCGGCGGTTCCGCGCCGGGTTCATCGGGCTCAGGGCGGGGTCCGGCGGGTTCGCCTCGAGCTGGCGGATGCGATCCTCCCGATCGCGCGCCATCCGATGCTGCGACTCGGGCGGGGCGAACGCCGAGCTGGAGTTCGTGAACGCCTGCGCGATCACCCGCTGCGGACGCAGCAGCGAGTAGCGCAGGGTCAGCGCCGCACCCAGCGACTGACCCACCACGAACCAACGCTCCGCGCCGAGCGCCTCCCGGATCTGCTCGAAGTACTCGACGTAGCGGTCCGGGTGATAGCAGTCGGGGTCGTCGGGCGTCGGCGAGCGGCCGTGGCCGAAGAGCTCGAGGATGACCGGGCGCGCCCACTCCGCGATCGCGTCGCGGTTCGGCAGCCAGTGAGAGCGGGCCGAGTAGATGCCGTGCACCATCAGCACGTACGGCCCCTGCGTGCCGTGCGTCTCGTAGTACGGGAGCGGGCAGCTCACGGACGTCCCTCTCACCGGCAGCGCATCCCCGCGCGGCCGCTACGCGCGCCGGCCGACCGGCCCTCCCGGCCGCGCCTCGGCGGTGGCGTCTTCGTACCAGATCCGCTCGCACGCGGGAGGTGCGCCCCGCGCGGCGCGCGCGGCTCGACCGGGCGCCGTGGCGCCCGGCGGCGGGGGGCGATCGCCGGGCAGGCTACGCGTCCGTCGCGAGCGTTGCGGTCAACTCGCGCACGTCGCGCACGCCGTCCAGCTCGACGAGCATCTCCGCGGAGCGCGCGACTCGCTCCGCGGGGAGGGCGCGCTCGGCGCAGTCGCGGTACTTCTCGAGCAGCTCCTCCCACGAGAGCGGGTCGGCGGGTCCGCCGCGGGGCTCGACGAGCGCCTCGCTCACCACGCGGCCGCCGGCGAGCCGGATGTCGACCGCGCAGTACTGGTCGCTCGTCGCGGCCGGGTGACGCGCGGTGTCGTTCACGGGGTGCACCCGCGCGAGCAGCGCCTGCAGCTCCGGCCGCCGCACCGCCGCGTCCTCGAAGGTCGCGAAGCGCAGCGCGCGGTCGTGGATCGCCGAGGCGACCACGTACTGCATGCTGAACTTCCCCTCGAGGCCCGTCTTCGGCCGCGGGTGGATCATCGGGCCGACGCCGCCCGTCGGGCTCACCTGGCCGCCCGGGAGGTGCACCTCGACGCGCTCGACCTGCTCGGGCGTGATCCCGTGGCGCCGGACGAGCGAGAGCGTCGCGTCGGCGGCGCGGTGCGAGACGAAGCAGCAGGGGTACTTCTTCACCGAGATGCCGGGGTCGACGACCTCCCAGGGATCGCCGAAGCCGCCGATCTGCTCGAGGTCGCCGTCGTCGGCTGGGGAGAACGCGCGGACGAAGCCGAAGGGGCCGTCGAGGATGTCGTCGCCGCCGGTGAAGCCCCGGCGCGCGAGCAGCGCGGCGACGACGCCCGCGCGCGCGGCGTTGCCCGCCTGCAGCGGCTTCGTCATCGAGCCGAAGTTCGCGCGCAGCCCGCCGGCCATCGAGGAGGCGATGCCGAGCGCGTGCGCGGTCTCGTCGCGCGAGAGCCCGAGCAGCCGCGCGCACGCCGCGGCGGACCCGAGCGCGCCGAGCGTGGTCGTCTGGTGGAAGCCGCGCGCGTAGTGCGAGCGGCCCATGCCGCGGCCGATCTTGCACTCGACCTCGAAGCCGACCACGAACGCGCCGACGAGGTCGGCGCCGCTCGCGCCGGTGTCCTCCGCGACGACGAGCAGCGCGGGGGCGAGCGGGATCGAGGGGTGGCCGGACATGTGCGCCGTGACGTCGTCGAAGTCGAGCGCGTGGCCGGCGGTGCCGTTGGCGAGCGCTGCACCGGCGAGCGAGGAACGCTGCGCGGTGCCGAGCAGCGTGGCGCGGCCGCTCGCGCCCTCCGCGGCGAGCACGTCGCGCACGGCGCGCGCGCTCGGCTCGTCGACGCCGGCGAGCGTGACGCCGACGGTGTCGAGCAGCGCTCGGCGTCCCATCTCGCGCGCCTGCGCCGGGATCGCGTCGCCGGGCAAGGTGCGGATGAAGTCGATCACGGACTGCGTCACGGACATGGGGTCACCCTCCCGCCGCGCACCGGCGGTGCCCATCGCGGGCGATCGCCGGGGTGGGGTGAGTCTACCCGTTCATCGCGAGGGCCCCGGGAACCCCGGGGGCTCGTCCCTCGCTAGGATGCTGCGCTGACGCGGCGCGATCGAAGGGGGTGGCGAGTGCCGGGAGGATCGCGGAAGGCGAAGCGGGACGTCGTCAAGGACTACCCGGCCAGGCAGTTCGCGGCCAAGCTGCGGCGCCTGGCCGACTGCATCGATCAGGGCACGCCGTTTCGAATCCAGGTGGCCGGGGAGCGGATAGCGATCCCGGCAGGCGCCGTGATCAACGTTGAGCACGAGCGCAGCGCCACCGATGAGGAAGTGGAGTTTCAGCTCGTCTGGCCGCTTCGAGCATCCGGAGCTGGGCGCCGGCGGAGGGCGGGCTGACGGATCCGACGGGCTGACCCGCGATCAGAGCGCCGCGACCGCCGGCACGATCTCGCTCCCCCAGCGCGCGATCTGCGCGAGCGGGTCGGGGCCGAGGAAGCGCACGGTGAACATGTCCACGCCGGCCGCGCGGTAGGCGCGGATCAGTTCGAGCACCTCCTCCGCGGTGCCGACGAGCCCGCCCGCGGGTCGCGCGCCGCCCGCGCCCGGCGGCGCGGCCGCCGCCTGCGCGCGGATCGCCTCGGCGTCGGCGCGGTCGCGCGCGAGGTAGCCGCTCCCGTTGAGGATGTGCCGCAGCGCCCCCGGGTCGCGCCCCGCGCGCTCCGCCGCCGCGTCGACGCGGCGGTTCATCTCCGCCAGCTCCTCGACGCTCCCCCAGCCGCCGTTCTTGATGTAGCCGTCGGCGATGCGGCCGGTCATCCGCAGCGAGCGGGGCAGCCGCGCGCCGATCCAGATCGGGATCGCCAGCTGCGCGGGCTTCGTGCCCGGCGCGTCCTCGACGCGGTACGCGCGCCCGGCGTACGAGAAGCGCTCGTGCACCCAGAGCCCTCGCAGGATCGCGATGCCGTCCTCGAGGTCGGTGAGCCGCTCCCCCGGCGCGCCGAGCGGGACGCCGATCGAGTCGTAGAGCGGGCGGTTCCCCTCGCCGCCAGCGCCGAGACAGAGGTCGAGCCGCCCGCCCGAGAGGCGGTCGAGCGTGGCCGCCTCCTTCGCCAGCACCGCGGGGTAGCGGTAGGGGAGGTTGAGCGTCGTGTGCCAGAGGCGGATGCGCTCGGTGCGCGCGGCGACGGCGGTGGCGAGCGTCCAGCCGTCGAGCCCGGGGTCGTGCGGGCGGTCGCCGAAGGCCACGCTCGCGAAGCCGGCGGCCTCCGCGGCGTGCGCGACCGCGAGCGCCTGCTCGAACGACTGGTTGCCGGCCGGGGTGCTGAACGCGATCGAGAGGCGGGCAGCGGGGTTCGTCATGGCGCGGGAGCTTACGACCCCGTGCTGCTCCCGCTCAGACGGCCTGGTCCCGTGCTGGGGATCCTCAGGTCCCCTCTCCGTTGCTCGTCGCGTGGGCGTCAACCCCGCCAGCGCGGCCGTCACGGGCGCGTTCGAGGCTGAAGTTGAAGATCGACTCGTGCGTGCGGCCGCCGGCGAGGTCGAGCAGCCGTATCCACGGCGAGACGCGGCCGATGCGCGGCTGCATCTCGTGGAGCGGCTCCGCGAGCACGGCGTTGATCTCGAAGAAGTCGTCGCGGAGCTCGTCGAGGCCGCCGGGAGGTCGTCGGCGACCTCGGCCGCGGCGATGCCGAGGTCGAAGTTGATGTGCGCGTTCATCCCGAGCAGCAGGTGCTGGATCACGAGCGGCCGCCACCACGTCGCCACCTCGAACGCCGTCGCCCACGCGCGCGGCGGCGCACGGCCGGCCCGGTGCTGCGCGAGCGCGACAAGGTAACGCTCGCCGAAGTGGCACGCGAAGCGCTCATGCGCGCGGCGTCGGCGAAGCGGCCGCGCGCGATCCCCTCGCGCACGCGCCCGGTCGTCGCGCCGTAGAGCGCGGCGAAGTACGAGGCGGTCCCCCGTGCGCGCCCCCCGTCCGCGATGCGCGCGAGTTCGCCATCGCGGTCCGCGATCCGCTCGACCGTGACGGGCCCCCGCTCGCGCGGCGCCCGCTCGTTGGCCCGGAGGGTACGCGCTACCCTGAACGCCGCGCCCGCGCCGGTGCGCGCCCGGCGCGTCGACCGAAGGGAGCGCCCCATGCCGCTGCCGCTCGAGCACATCCGCGTTGTCGACATGGCCCGCGTGCGCTCCGGCCCCACCGCCGTCCGCCAGCTCGCCGACATGGGCGCCCAGGTGGTCCAGGTGACCGCGCGCCCCGAGGGCGCCACCCCGTTCGCGGTCCACGGCTCCGACTACCAGATGGTCAACCGCAACAAGCGCTCGCTCACGCTCAACCTCAAGGACTACCGCGGGCAGCGCATCGTCAAGCAGCTCGTCGAGCGCGCCGACGTGCTCGTCGAGAACTTCCGCCCCGACGTCATGGAGCGCCTCGGGCTCGAGTACAAATCGCTCAGCACCGTCAACCCCCGCCTCATCTACGCGAGCATCTCGGGCTTCGGCGAGGAGGGGCCGTATCGCGACCGCCCCGGCTACGACCAGATCGCGCAGGGGATGGGCGGGCTGATGTCGGTCACCGGCGAGCCCGGCCGCGGCCCGATGCGCGCGGGCATCCCCGTTGCGGACCTCACCGCGGGGCTCTTCCTCGCGCAGGGCATCCTCGTCGCGCTGCTGGAGCGCGAGCGCTCCGGCCGCGGCCAGAAGGTGACGACCTCGCTGCTGCAGGCGATGGTGCAGATGCTCGACTTCCAGGCGACGCGCTGGCTCATCGATCACGACATCCCGCCGCAGGCCGGCAACGACCACCCCACCGCGTTCCCGACCGGCGCCTTCGAGACGAAGGACGGCCTGGTCAACATCGCGGCGACGACGCAGGCGATGTGGGAGAGCCTCTGCCGCGTGGTCGGCGCGCCCGAGCTGGCGGAGGACGAGCGCTACCGCCAGCCGCGCTCGCGCTCGCAGCACCGCGGCGAGCTCACGCCGATGCTGCAGGCGTGCATCAGGCAGATGGGCTCGGAGGAGCTGATCCGGCGGCTCAACGACGCCGGGGTGCCGTCGGGGCCGATCCTCAACATCAGGGAGGTCTTCGAGAACGAGCAGGTGCGCGCGATGGAGATGACCGCGCGCGTCGAGCACGCGATGCTCGGGGAGATCGAGCTGCTCGGGATCCCCGTGCGGCTCTCGCGCACGCCGGGGAGCGTGCGCACCGCGGCGCCGGACCCCGGCGAGCACAACGACCAGATCCTCGCGGAGCTCGGCTACGGCCCGAACGAGCGACGCACGCTGTACGAGGCCGGGGTGGTGTAGCGGGGCGCGGGCCGCGCGGGTCCTCGGCGAGCGGCCGGCGTGAGCCGGCTGAGCCGGCTGCGCCACGCGAATCGTCCCGTCTCGGGACGCGGGCCGCTCGCCTCAGTCCGAGAAGACCTGCCTTACCATCAGGCCCTGCTCGCCGCCCCTGACCGCGCCGATGCCGACGCGTCGGTAGGCGGAGCAGGCTCCCTTCTTGATAGAAACGGAATAGTGTTCGGAGTATGTTGGAGCGTGTTCGTTGACCATTTCCAACCCGCGCATCCAGAAAGAAGAACCAGTGACCAACCGAAATCTCGAAACCTTCGACAACCCGCCAATCCCCCTGCAGGCCAAACTTGCTGCCGCATGGACCAGTTTCATGTTCCTCTATATCTACGTCGACTATTTCGGTCTCTTCAAGCCTGGCGTCATCGACGATTTGCGGGCCGGTATCGTTTTCGAGTTCGACATCACACCGATATTGTTGACCGTGTTTCTCGCTCTGACAGGGATCCCAGCTCTGATGGTTGTGCTATCAATGGTGCTTCCTGCTC
>VGNK01000157.1 GCA_016866055.1 Chloroflexota bacterium
CGCCTGCGGGCGGGCGCGCCGCGGCCCCCGCTTCGTCCACGGCGCGCTCGGGGACCCCGCTCAGCCCCTCGGCGGTGGCGTGGAGGCGGCAGCGCGGCGCGTAGTCGCCGTCGTCGCGGAAGCCGGGCTCCACGTCGCGCCCGGCCATGCGGATCGTGGGAGAGCCGGGGAAGCGGGTGCGCCGTGCGGTCGCGTCGTCCTCGACCTGCCGCGCCGCGCTCGCCCCTTCGACCCCGCGCTCCGCGAGCACGGCGTCGAGCAGCGCGCGGGCGCGCTCGTGGTTGGGGCATCGGCTGAACCAGGGGAACTCGACGGACAGGGCTAGAGTCGACATAATTGGGACTCCGGAGTTCTTTGCCCGGCGCGAAGGTGACCCGGCACCTGTACCCGAGACCTTGGAGTGACTCCAAGGGGCGAGTGCCAGCGATCACACGGGCTCAGGAGTACGGGACCCATGAACATCCAGCGCGCCGCGGAGCTCACGGGGCTGAGCGCGGATACGATCCGGTTCTACGAGCGCCGGGGCGTGCTCCCGGCGCCGCCGCGGTCGGCGAACGGGTACCGCGAGTACGCCGAGGACCACCTCGCGACGCTGCGGCTGGCGCGCGGCCTGCGCGGCCTCGAGCTCCCGCTCGACGACGTGGCCGGCATCCTGCAGGTCGCGCACGACGCGACCTGCGGCGAGCTCCGGCGAACGCTCGAGGGGACGCTCGCCGGCGCGATCGGCGAGGTGAACGCGCGGCTCGCCGAGTTGACGCAGACGCGCGTGCGGCTCACGGCGCTGATCGATGGAGTGCGCACAATCGACGACCGCAGCGACGCGCTGCCGGGGATGGCGCCGTGCGCCACGCCCGCTATCGCGTCCGCTCGGCCTCCCAGCGCCGGCGCGCCTCCGGCCACTCGTCCTCGAGCATCGACATGAAGTACGTGTCGACGTACTCGCCGTGCTCGAACGCGTGGTGCCGCAGCACGCCGTCGAAGCGAAAGCCGGCCTTCTCGTAGCAGCGGATTGCGCGGCGGTTCGCGACCTCGGGGTCGATGATCACGCGGTGCAGGCGCTTCATTTCGAAGAGGTAGGCGAGCATCGTGCGCACGACTTCCGTCCCCACCCCGCGGTCGCGCGCGTCCGGCTCGCCGATGAAGAGGTCGATGCCCGCGGTCCACTCCTGGTAGCCGGCGTACTGGTGGTAGTACTGGATCTCGCCGACGCCGCGGCCGTGGAGCTCGATCACGAAGCGCCAGCACGGGCTGACGTCGGGCTCCATGTAGTCGGCGCGCGCCGCCGCCACCGACGCGGGCGGTTCCCCGTAGTAGCGGCGCACCTCGGGATCGGCGAGCCAGCGCAGGAGGTCGGGGAGGTCGCGCTCCTCGATCGGCCGGAAGCGCACGCGCGGGCCCTCGATCGGGTCGTGATCGACGGGCGACGGGATCTCGATGGCGGCCATGGGGCGGGCGCTAGCGGTCGGGCACCCAGATGCGGCGCGCGGCCTCCAGGCCGAGCACGACCTCTCGGCCCGCGATCAGGAGCGTCATCGTGCCGCGGTAGGGCGCGAGCTCCACGACCTCGACCTCGGCGCTCGGGCGGATGCCCTCCTCGTCGAAGAACTTGAGGAGCTGCTCGTCCTCCTCGTAGACGCGCTCGACGCGGCTCTTCGACCCTGCCTCGAGCTCGGAGAGGCGGCGTGTCGAGAGCGGGCGGGAGCGGCCGTTCTCCGGAATCGGGTAGCCGAACGGGGAGACGCGCGGGGCGTTGAGGAGGCGGACGATGAGCGGCTCGGTCACGTCCGAGATCGAGTGCTCCATGAGGTGGGCCTCCTCGTAGGCGCGCCACCAGTCGAGGCCCATGACGTCGACGAGCAGGCACTCGGCCAGGCGGTGGCGGCGCACCATGCGCTCGGCGCGCTCGAAGCCGGCGTCCGTGAGCGTGACGCGCTTCTTGGTGTCGACGTGCACGAGGCGGTCGCGCTTGAGGCGGGCGAGCATGCCGGCGACCGAGGCCGGCTTGATGCCGAGGCGGTCGGCGATGCGCGCGGCGATCACCTCTTCGCCCTCGTCGTGGGAGATGCGGTAGATCGTCGTGAGCGCGTCGTCGGAGGCGACGTTCGTGACCTGCTTCGGCATGGTCGTCTCCCTGCGCCGCGATCCTCACACGGGACGGCGGGGCGCGACAAGCGTGGGTCGGCGGGCGCCGCTGCGCGTGCACGCGGGTGGCGGGCGGCGCGAGCGCCTAAGGAACCTGCTCGTTATGATCGGCATCGCTGGCGCGCGCGAATGGAGCGAGCGCGGCTCGTGCTCGAGGGATGCCGTTGGCGCGGGACGCCCAGCCCGACCCTGACGCGGCCGAGGAACGGGCGCTCGGGCCGCTCGTGCGGGTCATCGAGGAGGCCGCCGGCGACGAGCCGTGGGCGCTCATCGGTGCGGCTGCCATCCGGCTGCAGGGCGGCGACACCGTCTCTCCCAACCTGGAGTTTATGACGACGGAGGGCGTGCTCGGCACGCTCGCCGAGATGCTCGGCGTCACCTCGGCGTGGGGGCGCGGGGCGCACCTGGTCTCGGAGCGGCTCCACTTCCTGCGTCACGGCGTGCCGGTCTTCGTCTTCGGCGATCCGATCTTCCACGGGCCCTACGAGTCGCTCGCGCCGCGCGAGGTGCCGTCGCTCTGGGACGCGCGGGTGCGGGTCGACGTCGGCGGTGTCGGCGTGCTGTGCACGCCGCTGGAGTGGGAGCTCGTGCTCGCGGTGGTGCTCAGCGCGGGCTCGCGCATCGACGCGCTCGCGCGGCAGCTGCGCGCGCAGGGCTACGACAGCCGGCTGATCGTGCGGCTCCTGCGTGAGAGCCACGTCGCCCACGACACCGAAGAGGCGCTCTGGGCGATCCTCGAGCGCGGGCGGTAGCCCCGCCGCGCGCGCCGGGCCGTCCGCGGCCGCGCCGGGACGAGCGCTTCGACGCCGCCGGATCCGGCTCGTTACAATCCCCCGGCCCGAGCGACCCTCAGGCACCACGCCGCGCCGCGCCGGCGCGCGCGTGCGATCGGGCCGGACGACGAACCACGGCGGCGACAGGACGCGAGGGAGCCACGCCATGCCCATGACGGTCGGGACCGGGATCGGGACGGACATGCACGCCGTCGGAGAGCGGGCCCGGCGGCTCGAGTCGCTCGGCTACGACTTCGTGGGCGTAGGCGAGACGCAGCACAACCCCTTCCTCCCGCTCGTGCTCGTCGCCGAGCACACCGAGCGGATCCACTTCGGCACGTCCGTGGCGATCGCGTTCCCGCGAGTGCCGCACATCACCGCGAACATCGCGTGGGACCTCTCGAAGTACTCGGGGGGCCGCTTCGTGCTCGGGCTCGGGACGCAGGTGAAGGGGCACAACGAGCGCCGGTTCTCGGTGCCGTGGGCGCCGCCGGGTCCGCGGTTGCGTGACTACATCAGTTGCATGCGCGCGATCTGGGACTCGTGGCAGAACGGGACGAAGCCGAGCTACGAGGGCGAATACTATCAGTACAAGCTGACGAGCCCGTTCTTCAACCCGGGCCCGATCGAGCACCCCGAGATCAAGATCGTGATCTCCGCGGTGAACCCGTTCAACGCGCGGCTCGCCGGCGAGGTGTGCGACGGCATCGCGATCCACGGCTTCAGCACGTTCAAGTACATCCGCGAGGTGCTGATCCCCGCAGTGCACGAGGGGGCGCGGCGCGCCGAGAAGGACCCGGGCGAGCTGAAGATCAGCGGCGGCGGGTTCATCGTGACCGGACGCACCGAGCAGGAGGTGGCCGCGGCGCGCGAGCGCACGCGCCGCCAGATCTCGTTCTACGCGTCGACACGGTCGTACTCGCGCGTGATGCAGACGCACGGCTGGGACGACGAGGCGGCGCAGCTGCACCGGCTCTCGATCGAGGGCAAGTGGGACGACATGGTCGGCATCGTGACCGACGACATGATGGAGGAGTTCTGCGTCATCGGGACGTGGGACGAGTTGCACGGCAAGATGCGCGAGAAGTACGCGGGGATCAACACGCAGGTGTCGTTCGCCGCGGATCCTCGGAACCCCGACGAGGAGGCGCAGATCAAGGAGATCATCGCCGACCTCAAGACGATCCCGGCGGTCGGGGAGGCATAGGCCCGAGCGGACCCAGGCCCCGCGGGCCCGGCGAGCGGAGGGTTCCGGCGAGCGGCGGGCTTCAGGCCCGCCGTGGCCCGGCTGCGTCCCTCGCCTCGATCTCGGCGGGCTCACGCCCGCCGCTCGCCGAACGGTGCTCGCCTTCGAGGAGCTAGTCCACCAGCCGCTCGAGGATGCGCGCGGCGGTGCGGGGGTCCTCCTCCACGACGTGCACGTGGTGGAGGTCGGCGCCGGCCTCCGCCTGCGCGTCCAGGCGCTCGAGCGCGGCGGGCAGCTCGCCCACGAAGTCGAAGCGCTCGGCCATCCCCTCGGGGATCGCGGCGACGGCCGCCTCGTGGCCGCCCTCGCCCCACGCGCGCCGGATCGCGGCGGCCTCGTCGGCGAGGCCCTGACGGCCGAACTGGCGGTAGTAGAAGTCACCGTTGCGCGCGACGAAGAACGCGAGCGCCTGCCGCCGGGCGTGGCGGATCGCCTCCGCCTGCGCGGCGTCGCGGGCGACCGTCACGGTCCCCGGCGCGCGCACCGTGAGCGCGGAGGGGTCGCGGCCGGTGGCCTGCGCCCAGGCGCGCAGCTGCCAGGTCTCGTGCGGGAGGCGCTCGAGCGGGATCCAGGCGGGGAGCCAGCCGTCGGCGATCTCGGCGGTGAGCTGCACGCTGCGCGGGTGCAGCGTCGCCAGGTAGACCGGGGGCTCGGTCTGCACGGGGTCCACCCCGAGCGGAAGCGGGCGGTCGACGGCGTAGACCTCGCCCGCGTACGAGGCGCGGTCGTGGCGCCAGTACGCGCGCACCAGTTCGACGGTCTCGCGCAGCCGCGCGAGCGGCGCGCGGTAGGGGACGCCGTGGAAGCGCTCGATTGCCCCCGGCGCGCTCGTCCCCAGCCCGACGATCACCCGGCCCTCCGACAGCTGGTCGATCGTCGCGAACTGCTGCGCGAGCGCCCCCGGCGTGCGCGAGAAGACGTTCACGATCGCGGTGCCGAGCCGCGCGCGGGCGGTGTTCCACGCGAGCAGCGTGAGCCCGGAGAAGGCGTCGTGCCCGAAGCCCTCGTTCACCCAGATCGAGTGCACGCCCGCCTCGTCGGCGATGCGCGCGCGGTCGAGCAACGCGCTCGCTTGGCGCGGATCCCAGGGGACGCTGATCGCGATCTGGCGCATGGTGCGGAGGATAGCCGCGTGAGCGGTCGGCGGCTTCGCCGCCGCCGCCGGCCGATGCGCCTGCGCGGCGGTCGGCCCGACCGGTGCCGCGCTACGGGCTCACCGTCCGCAACGCCTGCTCCGCGACCGCGCGGCGCAGCTCGCGCGCCGCGGCCACCATGTGGCGCAGGGACGGCTCGGTCTCCTCGTAGCGCCGCGTCTTCAGCCCGCAGTCCGGGTTCACCCACACGAGGTCGCGCTTGAGCACCGCGGTCGCCTCGCGCAGGCGCGCGGCGACCTCCGCCTGCGAGGGGACCCGCGGCGAGTGGATGTCGTAGACGCCCGGCCCGATCTCCTTGTCGTACTCGAACTCGCGGAACACCTCGAGCAGCTCCGCGTCGGAGCGCGAGTTCTCGATCGAGATCACGTCGGCGTCCAAGTCCGAGATGGCCTCGATGATGTCGTTGAACTCCGCGTAGCACATGTGCGTGTGGATCTGCGTCTCGTCGCGCACCCCGGAGGCCGCGAGCCGGAAGCAGGGGATCGCCCACGCGAGATAGCCGGTCCAGTCGCGCCGCCGCAGCGGCAGCCCCTCCCGCAGCGCCGGCTCGTCGATCTGGATCACGCCGATCCCCGCCGCCTCCAGGTCGACGACCTCGTCGCGGATGGCGAGCGCGATCTGCCGGCAGGTCTCCGCGCGCGGCTGGTCGTCGCGCACGAACGACCAGTTCAGGATCGTCACCGGGCCGGTGAGCATCCCCTTCACCGGGCGGTCCGTGAGCGACTGCGCGTAGGCGATCCAGCGCACGGTCATCGGGCCGGGGCGCGAGACGTCGCCGTAGATGATCGGCGGGCGCACGTAGCGCGATCCGTACGACTGCACCCAGCCGAGCCGCGTGAAGGCGAACCCTTCGAGCTGCTCGCCGAAGTACTCGACCATGTCGCTGCGCTCGGACTCGCCGTGCACGAGCACGTCGAGGCCGATCGACTCCTGCAGCCGGATTACCTGCTCGATCTCGCGCTCGATGACGCGCTCGTACTCGTGCTGCGTGATGTCGCCGCGGTTGAACGCGGCACGCGCGCGGCGGAGCTCCGGGGTCTGCGGGAACGAGCCGATCGTGGTGGTCGGGAAGGCAGGGAGGCCGAGGCGCGCGCGCTGCCGCCGCCGGCGGGCGCGCACGTCGCCCGGCCGCTGGTAGTCGGCGGCGACCGTGCGCGCGACGCGCTCGCGCACCGCGGGGTGGTTCGCGCGCACCGAGGAGCGGCGCGAGGCG
>VGNK01000158.1 GCA_016866055.1 Chloroflexota bacterium
CCGCCGCCGGCGAGCGCCGTGGGCGAGCCGCGCTCGCCGGCGGCGCGGTCGTCCTCCCAGACGAGGTGCAGCCGCACGCGCGCATAGGCCTCGTCGCGGTCGTGCCCGTGACGCGTGAAGTCGCTCGCGCGCAGGTGCACCTCGACGTCGCCCGTGACCGCGACGCCGCTCTCGAGCAGGAACGCCGCCTCGCGCACGTCGGGGCCGGCGCCGCCGCCCGCGCGCCCCGCGCGCAGCACGGTCCATGGCAGCGCCGCGGTCGGCACGCGTCCGAGCAGCCAGAGCGCGGTGAGCTCGCGCTCCTCGAGCGGGGCGGCCGCGCGCGCGCTCACGGGGCGCCTCCCGCTCGAGCGTCCGCGCCGCCGGCGTCGTAGAACCCGGACGCCTCGGCGACGAGATGGAGCAGCCGCCGCGACATCCGCTGCGGCCGGCTCGCGCCGGTCTCCCACTCCGAGATCGTCTGCTGGCGGGTGCCGAGGCGCCCCGCCATCTCGGCCTGGCTCAGGCCGAGATGGCGCCGCAGCCGGAGCACCCGTTCACCGTCCCACGCGAGGTAGGCGGGCGGTCCCTCCACGGCCGGCTCCCGTCGCGGCTGGCGCGCCTGCATCGTACACGAAAGCGTGTAGGTGCGCGCGGCGCCCGGCCCTCGTGCCATGCGCGGGGAAAGTGCTGGCACGGGCTAGCACTCTCCCGGATGGAGTGCTAACATCCCGCCTCGCCGAATTCAACGACGGGTGCCCGCGGCGTGTGGGGGCGCGCGGGCCGAGGTAGTGCCAGGGAGGCTGTGCGTTGGCGACAAAGGTTGTGCCGCTGACCGACCACATCGTGCTGAAGTCGGTCGAGGAGGAGGAGATCACGGCGTCCGGTCTCGTGATCCCGGACTCCGCGAAGGAGCGCCCGCAGCACGGGCACGTGGTCTCGGTGGGTCCCGGCAAGATGAACGATGCGGGCGTCGTTGAGACGATCGACCTCAAGGAGGGCGACCGCATCCTCTACCAGAAGTACACGGGCCAGGAGGTCACGGTCGACAAGGTCGAGTACATCGTGATCCGCTTTCAGGACGTGCTGGCGAAGCTCGAGGACTCCGACCGCGCCGGCGGCGCACGTCGCCGCAAGTAGGCGGCGCGCGGCGCGCGCAGCAGACCGAAGGTAGGGAACGATGCCCGCGAAGACTCTTCGCTTCGATGAGCAGGCGCGCCGAGAGCTCCGGCACGGCGTCGACATCCTCGCGAACGCGGTGAAGGTGACGCTCGGCCCGCGCGGTCGCAACGTCGTGCTCGACAAGTCCTACGGCCCCGCGGTGATCACGAAGGACGGCGTCACCGTCGCCCGCGAGATCGACCTGCGCGACCGCTTCCACAACATGGGCGTGCAACTCGTCAAGCAGGTCGCGATCCGCACCAACGACATCGCCGGCGACGGCACGACCACCGCGACGGTGCTCGCGCAGGCGATCTTCCACGAGGGGCTGCGCAACATCGCCGCCGGCGCGAACGCGATCTACCTCCGCCGCGGCATGGAGCAGGGCCTGCGCGTCGTCGCGCGCGCGCTCCGCGACCTCGCCGTCCCCGTGGAGGACAAGGGCACGATCGAGGCGGTCGCCGCGATCGCCGCGAACGAGAAGCGCATCGGCACGCTGATCGCCGACATCATGGAGCAGGTCGGCAAGGACGGCGTGATCACGATCGAGGACGGGCGCGGGCTTGACTTCGAGACCGAGGTCGTCGACGGCCTCCAGATCGACCGCGGCTACATCTCGCCGTACTTCGTCACAAACAGCGAGCGGATGGAGGCGGCGCTCGACGACCCCTACATCCTGATCACGGACGCGAAGATCGACGCGATCGACGACCTGCTCCCGATCATGGAGAAGGTGCTCCAGGTCTCGAAGAACCTCGTGATCGTCTGCGAGGACCTCGAGGGGAGCGCGCTCTCGACGCTCGTCGTGAACAAGATGCGCGGCACTGTGAACCCGCTGGCCATCAAGGCGCCGTCGTTCGGCGACCGGCGCAAGGCGATGCTCGAGGACATCGCGATCCTCACGGGCGGCACCTTCATCACCACGGACATGGGGCGCACGCTCAAGGAGGCGCAGATCGCCGACCTCGGGCGCGCGCACCGCGTCGTCGCGGACAGCTCCGAGACGACGATCGTGGAGGGCGCCGGCTCGGACGAGGCGGTACAGGCGCGCATCCGCCAGATCCGCGCTCAGATCGACGACACGAGCTCGGAGTTCGACCGCGAGAAGCTGCAGGAGCGACTCGCGAAGCTCGCCGGCGGCATCGCCGTGATCAAGGTCGGCGGCGCCACCGAGATCGAGGTCCGCGAGAAGAAGTTCCGCGTCGAGGACGCGCTCTCCGCCACCCGCTCGGCCGTCGAGGAGGGCGTGGTGCCCGGTGGCGGGGTCGCGCTGATCCGCGTGATGTCGAGCCTCGACCCGTTGATCGAACAGCTCGCGGGCGACGAGCGCACCGGCGCGATGGTGCTGAAGAAGTCGCTCGAGTCGCCGCTGCGCCAGATCGTCGAGAACGCGGGCGCCGAGCCCTCGGTGATCGTCGAGGCCGTCCAGGGCGCGAAGACCCCGCGCATGGGCTACGACGCTGACGCCGGGAAGATGGGGGACCTCTTCGAGCTCGGCATCATCGACCCCGTGAAGGTCGTGCGCGTCGCGCTCGAGAACGCGGTCTCGGTGGCGGCGCTCATGCTCACCACCTCGGCGGCCGTCGCCGAGCTCCCGGAGCAGCAGAAGCCGGCGATGGCCGGCACGCCGAGGATGGAGGACTTCTAGGCCCCCGACGTCGGAGCACGCAAACGGGGCGCCCGCAGGGGCGCCCCGTTTTGTTTCCACCCCCCGCGCGGCCCAACCTGATCCCCGACGAGCTGCCGCGGAAAGATCGGAGTCTTCCCGTTTGAGACATAATGAACATCGCGTGCGTGGTGAGCCATCCTATCTATGCAAGGCCGTGGACGGGGCGGCTGAGGAGGCGCCGATGAGCGCCACGTTCAACCCGCCGACCGCGACGATCCAGCCGCCCGGCATGATCACCGATCGCATCGGGCGGCACCTTCGGGACGGAACGCTCCAGGACATCCTGGCGGCCGCGATCCTGGTCAGCGCCGCCCGGGCGCGCCTGGGTGAGTCGGACCCCTGCATGGCGCAGGAGATGCTCGACGAGGCGGCCGCATTGCTCGCGATGAGCGCGGCGTCGTTGCGCGCGGTGATCGGACGGCTCGAGGACGCGAACGCGGCAGACGACTGTTGCGACGGGAAGGGCCGCCGGCGGGCCTAGGGGCGACCGAGCGGATCGCGCTCGATCGTGAACGCGCCGCCCACCTCGACGCGCTCGATGCCGGCGCCGGTCAGCGCGGCAGCCGCGGCCGACTCGCCGATGCGCCGCCAGCCCTCCGGGTAGGAGACGTCGCGGGTCCCCACGCGCCAGAGCCCGCCGCTCGACCACTTGCGGGCGTTTTCCCTGTGCTGATCGCACAGGGCCGTCCCGGATTCGTCGTGCAGCCAGGTTGCGGGCGTCTCGCACACGCCGTCGCGGCAGCAGTCGTCCTCGGCGAACACGACCTGCTGGCAGTTGATCACGTCGGTGTCGCTCATGCGCGGCTCCCTCGCCTGTTCTCCAGCGATCGTATACCGGCCGCGCCCGGGACCCCGGGCCCGCGGGGTCAGCCGAGGAGCACGAGACCCGCTTCGAAGATGATCCGCTCGACGTCCGTCGGCAGCGCCGACCGCGCCTCCTCGGCGTCGAGCAGCGCGACCCCGGCGAGCAGGGCGTCGGGCGAGGGTTCCCCGGAGGCGTCCACCGCGACCGGCCGCAACCAGCCGAGCCCCTCGACCCCGGTCCGCGGATGCGACATCCGCGCGGGCACGCGCCGCTCGCTCACGCGCGGGACGCCCTCCGCGCGCAGCCCCGTGCGCGAGGCCAGGAGCGCCGCCACCGCGGTCTCGAGCCCCTCGTCGGGGTGCGGCGGCGCCATCGAGAGCATCGCCGGGTGCGGCCAGTCCGGCCAGCGAGCGAACGCGTAGGACGGCCCGGCGCCGGTGGCCCGATCGCGGACCCGCACCACGAGCAGGTAGCGCTCGGGGCGCGCGATCGTGCCTCCGCCCACGGAGCCGGGGTCGGCCTGCGCCGCCGTCCGCGTCACGTTGCCGGGCGTGGCGCCGGGACCCGCGGCCGGCGGGTTCGCCGCCGACCCGGGTCCGCCCGGGGCGGGCTCCCTCACCACCTCAGCGAGGGACGCGGCCATCGATCGCGAGCTCGCCCTCGAGCACGGCGGCGTCGTCGAACGGACCGACGACCGCCAGGTGGAACGCGTCGTCCCGGATGACGCGCTGCGCCGCGCGCTGCACGTCGTCCACCGTCACCTCTGCGCTCAGGCGCAGCGTCTCGTCGGGCGTGATCAGCGGCAGCCCGAGCACCGCCTGCGAGCCGTACAGGGCCGACACCGCGCGCGTGTCCTCCACCCGCAGCTGCACGCGCGCCCGCGTCACCGCCTTCGCGCGCTCGAGCTCGTCACGATCGATCGGGTCGAGGGCGCGGCAGAGCTCGCGCGACACCTCGCGCACCGCCGCGGCCGCGTTCTCCGGGTCGACCCCCGCGTAGACCGCGAACATCCCGGTGTCGAGCAGGTGCGAGAGGTACGTGTGGATGTCGTAGCAAAGCCCGAGGTCCTCGCGCAGCCGGGCGAAAAGGCGCGACGACATCCCCTCGCCCAGCACGATCGAGAGCAGGTCGAGCGCGTAGCGGTCGGGATCGCGCGCGTCGATCCCGGTGAGCCCGAGCGCGATGTGCGCCTGCTCGGTGTCCTTCGTGATCGCCTGCGCGCGCGGCCCGCGCACCCCGGCGATGTGGGGCACCCAGTTACACGGCGTGCCCGCGCGCCAGTCGCCCGCGTAGCGCTCGATCAGCTCGCGCGTGGGCCCGACCTCCACGGCGCCGGCGATCGAGATCACGGCGGCGTTCGCAACGTACTGCCCGCGGTAGTAGCCGCGGATGATCTCGTTGGGCAGCGCCTTCACCGACTCGGGCGTCCCGGCCACGTCCCGACCGTGCGGCTGGCTGCCCCACAGCAGCGCGTCGAGCAGCACCCCCACCTGCTCGGGGGGCGAGTCCTCGACGGCCGCGAGCTCCTCCAGGATCACGCCGCGCTCGCGCTCGATCTCGTGATCCAGGCAGAGCGAGTTGCGCAGCATGTCGAACAGGACGTCGAGCGCGCGCTCCTGGTGGTCCGGCGTCACCTTCGCGTAGTAGACGGTGAGCTCGCGGTTCGTCGCGGCGTTGATCGTCCCGCCGATCGAGTCGATCTCGATCGAGATGTCCATCGGCCGGGGCCGGCGCTCCGTGCCCTTGAAGCAGAGGTGCTCGAGGAAGTGGGCGACGCCTGCGCCCTCGGTCGTGTGCTCGTAGCGCGAGCCCGCAGCGAGGTAGCCGGAGATCGCGACCGAGCGCGCGTACGGCATCGGCGTGACGATCAGGCGCAGCCCGTTGGGCAGGGTAGCGACCTGCGGGGTGAGTTGCAGCATGGTCTCCGTCCGGTCGGGTGGGGAGCGGCGGGACGGTGTGGATCAAGCGCCGCGTAGGCGGGCGCGGAACGCGGGCATTCTAGGCGCGCCCCGCCTCCCGTCAACGCGCCGCGGTGGCCGCCCGGGCAGCTAGCTCTCCAGCCAGAGCACGTCGCCGTGCAGGTCGGCGGGGTGCTCCCGGCTCGAGAAGACCGCGTACTCGCGCTTCGATTCGCCGATGGTGGTCCCCGGACCGTGCCCCGGGAGCACGACCGTCGCCTCGGGGAGCGCGTAGAGCTTCGAGGTGATCGACGCGATCTCCTGCTCGAGCGCCCCGTGGGTGCGGCTGTGCCCCGGCCCGCCCGGGAAGAGCGTGTCGCCCGTGATCACGGCGCCCCCGACGTGGAGGCAGATCGAGCCGGGCGTGTGTCCCGGGGTGTGGATGACGCGCAAGCGCGCCGCGCCGACCGCCAGCTCCGCGCGGTCGGCGAGCCGCTCGACCGGGCGCGAGGCGTCGATGTTCGTCTCCTCGGCACCGACGAGCACGGGCGCGCTGACGCGCGCGCGCATCACGTCGTAACCCCCCCAGTGGTCGAAGTGCGAGTGCGTGATGATCACGCGTTCGACGGGGAGGTCGGCGAGCGCCTCCAGCACCGCCTCGAAGCCCTCGGGGACGTCGACCACCGTCACCGGGCCGCCGTCGTGCGGCCGCAGCACGTAGGCGTTGTTCGCGAGGCGGCCGAGCGCGGGGAGGAGCTCGATCGTCAGCTGGGCGTCCGCGTAGACCTCGGGCATCTGCCGTCTCCTGTGCCGCTGCGCGGGGTTCGAGGACCGGGCAGCCAGCCTAGCAGACGCGGATCGCCGGGGCCCGGGGCGGCCGCCGCACTTGCGGCCGCCGGCGATCGCGCCGGCGACCGCGATCCGCGTGCGCGGGCTCAGCGCGCGGGCGGCTCGCCGAG